>JBAXYG010000017.1:0-13048 GCA_041670905.1 Bacteroidales bacterium | reverse complement strand
AATTATCTGTACATATAATCGCGAAAAGTACCTTTTCAATGTTCTTAAGAGCATTGCCGATAATGACTTTCCGGTTGAAAAATATGAAATCATATTGATAAACAACAATTGTACTGATAATACTGAAATTGAATATCACCGTTTTCAAACTTCTTTTCCAAATGTAAATTTAAAGTATTTTATTGAAAAAAAACAAGGATTATCTTATGCCAGAAACCTTGGTATATCTGAAGCAAAAGGAGAAATATTGATTTATGTGGACGATGATGCTACTGTCAACAAAGTTTTTTTATCAAGCTATGCTTCATTTTTTGAACACAATAAAAATGCATATGCAGCTGGAGGTCCAGTTTTCCCAATATATGAGACAAAAAAACCAGCATGGATATCTCATTTTACAAAAAACCTGATTACAGGATACTTATATTTTGGGGATAAAATAATAGAATTTAAAAACGGGAAATATCCTGCCGGAGGAAATGCGGCATACCGTAAAGAAATTTTTGACAATGTGGGATTATATAACGTTAACCTTGGACGAAGTGGAGGAAATCTTTTAGGCGGAGAGGAAAAAGACATTTTTGACAAAATGAAAAATTGTAAGCTACGTTTCTTCTATCTTCCTACTCCGGTTCTTTACCATCTGATACCTGAAACAAAATTGTCAAAAGATTATTTTTATCGTTTGACATACTCTATAGGTAAAAGTGAAAGGAGACGCACTCTTGATATTTCAGAAACAAAATATGTTAAACGACTCTTTCTTGAAACAATAAAATGGGGAGCCACATTGATTCTATTTATTTATTACACATTATCGTTATCACCTCAAAAAGGATTGAAACTTATTCATTTCAGATGGAATGTCAGCAAAGGTTTACTTGGAAAATAGCTGATAAAGGTGACAGGCAGTGGTGTTGAAATTTTTATTATTTTTGTAAGTTAAATCTGTTGAAAAATGTTAAATCAAAAATCAGTTCTTATAACCGGAGGAACAGGTTCCTTTGGAAAAAAGTTTGTGGAGACAATCATTAGAGACTATCCCCAAAATAAACGGATAGTCATATATTCGCGCGATGAACTTAAACAGTTCGAGTTGAAACAAAAATATCCAGCTAATAAATATCCTAATTTAAGATTTTTCATTGGTGATGTAAGAGATGCAGACCGTCTTAAAAGGGCTTGTGAAGGCATTGATGTAATTATCCATACAGCAGCAATAAAACAGGTAGATACTGCGGAATACAATCCGGATGAATGCATAAAAACTAATATTGGCGGTGCCCAAAACGTAATCAATGCTGCTTTATCCACTAATGTTGAACATGTTATTGCTCTGTCTACAGATAAGGCTTGTGCTCCTATAAACCTTTATGGAGCCACCAAACTATGTTCCGATAAATTATTTGTTGCAGCAAACAATATCAAAGGAAAACGTAATATAAAATTTTCTGTTGTACGATACGGGAATGTCATGGGCTCACGCGGTTCCGTTATTCCTTTCTTTTTAAACAAGAAAAATGACGGAGTAATCCCTATTACCCATGAAGAAATGACCAGATTCAATATCACTTTGCAGGCAGGAGTAGATATGGTCATGTATGCGCTGGGGCATCATCTCGGTGGTGAAATATTTGTACCTAAGATACCTTCATATAAAATAATTGATGTAGCAAAAGCAATTGCTCCGGATGCAAGATTAGAGGTGATAGGAATCAGGCCTGGCGAAAAACTGCACGAGGAGATGATAACAATTACTGATGCTATGAATACGATAGATATGGGAAAATATTATGCTATCCTGCCATCAGTATCTTTCAACCATAAAAATGAGGACTATATCGCACACCATAATGCAATTGAGGTACCATCCGGTTTCCACTATAGTTCAGGAGAAAACACCGAATGGGAGACAGTTGAAAGTCTTAGAAGAAAAATTAAAGAATTTGTTGATCCTAACTTCTGCATATAATGAAACCCATACCCTACGGTAGACATAATATAACTAACGAAGACATTCAGGCCGTCGTTGAAACCCTGAAATCGGATTTTCTAACACAGGGACCTAAAGTAAGCGAGTTTGAAAATAAATTTGCCGGAAGAATCGGTGCCAAGTATTCTGTCGCAGTTTGTAATGGTACAGCAGCACTGCATATTGCAGCACTCGCCATCGGTATTAAAGCCGGAGACAATATAATAGTTACCCCCCTTACTTTTGTAGCATCTGCAAATTGTGTCCGGTATTGTGGCGGAAATGTGTCTTTTTGTGATATAGATAAGGAGAACTATTTAATTGACATTGATAAGTTGCATAATATGCTCAAACAAAAGCCAAAGGGATATTATAAAGGAATTGTGCCTGTAGACTTTGCAGGATATCCTGTTCAAGGTGAAAAGTTAAGAGAGCTGGCAAATGAATATGGATTGTGGATTATTGAAGATGCCTGTCATGCACCGGGCGCATACTTTATAGATAGCAATAATACAAAACAAAACTGTGGTAATGGTTTATTTGCTGATTTAACTGCATTTTCTTTTCACCCTGTGAAACATATTGCTACCGGAGAAGGAGGAATGGTTACTACAAACAATGAAGAGCTATACAATAAATTATGTCTGTATCGTACACATGGAATTACAAAAAGCCCATCACTACTGCATGAAAATCACGGTGGTTGGTACTATGAAATGCAGGAACTGGGATTCAATTACAGAATGACCGATTTCCAAGCCGCACTTGGTATCTCCCAATTAACAAGGCTTAATGAAAATCTGAAAAAGAGAAACGAAATTGCAAAGAAATACAATGAGGCATTTGCCAACACAAAAGGAATCATAACACCAAAAGTTGACGGTAACTCATTTCATGCATACCACCTCTACATCATACAAGTTGAAGACAGAGCCGGATTGTATAATCATTTAAAATTAAACAATATTTTTGCACAAGTTCACTATGAACCTGTGCATACTCAACCGTATTATATTAAATTGGGGAATAAAAAAGGAGACTTTCCTATTGTTGAAAAATATTACGAAAGATGCCTGAGTTTGCCTATGTTTCCTACTCTAACAGAAAAAGAGCAAAATTGGGTCATTGAAAAGATAAAAGAATTTATTGAATAAATGAAAATACTGGCAATAACACAAGCAAGATATGGGTCAACCAGATTTCCTGCCAAGATACTAAAGGAAGTTAACGGGCAAAGTCTACTGGAAATTCATATAAGAAGGGTTTTACAATCTAAAAATATTAACAAGTTCATTGTAGCAACCACAAAAGAAGCAGGAGCAGAACATATTATTAATATTGCAAATAAACTTAATGTTGAAACTTTCCAGGGATCTGTTGATGATGTTCTTGACCGTTTTTACAAGGCAGCAAAACCTGAGCATCCAGACTATATTGTCAGAGTTACTTCAGACTGTCCGTTAAATGATCCTGCGGTAATTGATTATATAATAGAAAAAAGCATAAATTCCAATAATGATTATGTATCCAATACCCTTGATCCTACCTATCCCAATGGAGTTGACATTGAAGTTTTTACATTCTCTGCCTTAGAAAAAGCCCAGAAAGAGGCAACTTTGAAAAGTGACAGAGAGCATGTTACACCATATATCTGGAGAAATTCATCCTTTAAGGGTGGAAATATGTTTAAATCAGAAAATATAAAATATTCAAAAGATTATTCGAAAATCAGGATAACAGTTGATACTCCTGAAGATTTTGAAGTGGTAAAAGAACTAATAGAACACCTTGGCATTGAAAAAGGTTTTGAAGAGTATGTGGAGTACCTGGAAAATCACAAAGAGATTATGGATATCAATAAACAACATATACGCAACGAGGGATATAAAAAATCATTAGAAAACGATTAACTTATATATGGCCAAAAAAAAAATCATCTTTCGCTCCGATGCAGGCATCAATATAGGATATGGGCATTTTGTCCGTTCTCTTGCTTTAGCACAGATGTTAAAGAATGATTTTGACTGCGCTTTTGCCACCCGCCTTCCAAGCGAATATCAGAAAAATGAGATATCAAATATTTGTAGACTTATACAGCTAAATTCAGAAGAGACAAAATTTGAAGATTTTATTAATTTACTTTCCGGAGAGGAAATAGTTGTTTTGGATAATTATTTTTTTTCTACCGATTATCAAAGAAATATCAAAGAAAAAGGGTGTAAACTTGTATGCATAGATGACATACATGACAAGCATTATGTTGCAGATGTTGTCATTAATCATGGTCTTGATAATCCAAAACTTTTTTCAATAGAGCCCTATACAAAACTATGCTTAGGGCTTGATTGGGCATTACTTAGAAAACCTTTTATTGATGCTGCGCAAAGATGCAGTAATATGAATAATAGCACTATTGAAAGGGTGGTTGTTAATTTTGGTGGAGTTGATTACAACAATTTAACTACTCAAGTTATTGAGAGCCTCAAAGAGCTCACTTCAATTACACGAATTGATGCTATTGTCGGAGATGGATTCCTTTTTTCAAAAGATAATTTAAATAAAGATATGATTTTCCTGCACAGAAACATATCAGCTGAAAAGATTGTATCAATATTCAAAAGTTGTGATGCAGCAATTCTCTCGGCAAGTACCGTATGTATTGAAGCGTTGGCTTGTGGAACAAAAATTGCAGCTGGTTATTACGTTGACAATCAAATAGAATTCTATCAATACCTTAAAAAATCCAACTATATTTACGGTCTTGGGGATTTGTTAAAAAAGAATAATGTTGATGATATCCCCTATGTAGTCTCTTCGATGAACAGAAATGATTTACCATGCAGAACCAACTCAATTAAAACTCTTTGTTGTCGCTATATTAATTTATTTTCACAATTATGATAATCAATAACTTTTCATATGATGACTTTCATTTCATAAATTACACTTTACTCTCTGAAGTCCATATCAAAAAAATTTTTGATGTCAGAAATTTGGCATCAATAAGAAATAACATGACAAATAGTGACCCGATAAGTTGGGAAGAACACCTCTTATTTATTGAATCATTAAAAAGAAGCTCCGAAAAAATATATTTTGCCGTAATAAGAAAGCACACTTTTATATGCTCAATAAGCCTCCACCCGATAGTAAAAAGTGAGCAATGGGCGGAATGGGGTATATATGTTAACCCTGAATTTGAAGGAGAAGGGTTGGCAAAAAAGCTTAGTACTATTTTCTTTGATCATTTACGTAAAAACTCTTTACTGAGAAAAATAAAAGCATTAGTAAAATTTGATAATTCACATAGTTTACTTTTTCATAAAAAATTAGGATTTACCGAAACAGGAAGAGATACAATTTATGTTTATTTTGAACTTTTACTAAAAAAGACATTTATTATTGCAGAGCTGTCAGCAAATCATAATGGAAGTAAAAAGCTTGCCATAGATACTATCCTTGCAGCAAAACAGGCAGGAGCTGATGCAGTTAAACTACAAACATATACAGCTGATACCCTAACGATTGACTGCCATAACGATTATTTCAAAATAAAACAAGGTACCATTTGGGATGGGAAATTTCTATTTGATTTATATAAAGAGGCATATACTCCATGGGAGTGGCATGCCGAACTTTTCGAAATTGCAAGAGATGAAGGTTTGATCATTTTTTCCACCCCTTTTGACAACAGTGCTGTCGATTTTCTCGAAAGCATAAATAATCCAATATATAAAATTGCAAGTTTTGAAATTACAGATATTAATCTAATCAGATATGCCGCCAGTAAAGGAAAGCCGATGATACTTTCTACCGGTATTGCCACAGAAGAAGACATCAAACTCGCTGTCGAAACCTGCCGCAAAGTTGGAAACGAAGATATTACACTACTTAAGTGTACATCTTGTTATCCGGCACCTGTTGAAAAAGCGAACCTTGCCACAATACCTGATATGGCAAGTAGATTTGGAGTGAAAGTTGGAATTTCAGATCACACCACTTCAAATAGTGTAGCCATTGCTGCTGTTTCTCTGGGCGCATCTGTTGTTGAAAAACACTTAATTGTTGACAGAAAAACAGGCGGACCTGACAGTAAATTTTCTATGGAGCCGTATGAGTTCAGGCTAATGACAGATTCAATAAGAGAAGTAGAAAGAGCAATAGGAACTATCTCATACCCTACTGATACATCTACTCTCCCAGGAAGAGAATTTTCAAGGTCTTTGTTCATTGTTAAAAACATAAAAAAAGGAGAACAATTGACGGAAAAGAACATTCGTTCAATAAGACCTGCTTATGGAATTCATCCTAAATATTTAAAAGATATTTTGGGAAAGAAAGTAATTTGTGACATCGAAGCAGGGACACCAATGGATTTTCATTTTATTGATAATAAAGAAACCAATTAGAATTTATGAACACTGAAACAGATCAGAAATTGAAACATCTCATCTTTGCCCCATTGGAGTGCAGCATAATATTACCTTCTCACTTGTTTGCCGTTTTGGAAAATGTGGAAAGATTTGCAAAAAAAGGAGATAATATCACTCTGATTTACTGCGATGGCAAAAACATAAATCATTGTTGGGTCAACACAACAGGGAAAAAATGTTTATGCAGACAATGTCTTTATAACCAAAAATTATATTTCAAGACTCTTTCCAAGAATGTTAAAATAATCCCTGTATCCGAATTTTTCAATCGAAAATATGATTATTACAGCAAAATCAATTTTGAATATAACTCTGTGGCTGATATTAAGAAACTTGAATATAATGAAGTTAAAATTGGTTACGCCGCTTTCTCTACATATATAACAGAAACTAGAAATCTTTATCCTCTAATAGATACAGAATTTAAAAAGTATTTTGACACTTTATTGAAAACAGCACTTATTAATACTGATATAGTAAACACTGCCTTGGACAAATTTTGTCCTGATATTGTTGGCTCTTTTAATTCCCGCACCACGATATCACGCCCAATATATGATACTTGTCAAATCAGAAAATTCAATATTAACGTATTTGAAGTTTCTGGTGATAATATTACAGAATTTAGAATAAACAATTTTTACAATAATACTCCTCACGGGGTAGAACATGGCACTGAACGTATAATAAGTTTCTGGAATTCTGATTTTGCCCCTACAGAAAAGAAAGTAGCAGTTGCAGAAAGGTTTTTTAATAACAGGCGAAATGCCATTGCCGCCGGAGATAAAATATATGTAAAAGAACAAGTAAAAGGGCTATTACCTGATAACTGGGATAACAAAAAACACAATATTGTTATATTTAACAGCTCTGAAGATGAATTTGCCTCATTGGGAAGTGAATTTGAACATAATTTTTTCCCAAGCCAATATCAAGGGATTAAATTTTTATTTGAAAAATATAAAGATGAAGAAAATTTTCATTTTTATTTAAGGGTACATCCTAATCTTAAAAACGTTAACTACGCTTATCATAAAAATCTGTATGAACTGGGAAAAATCAGTGATAATGTTACTGTAATCTCTGCAAATTCCCCCGTCAGCACCTATTCATTAATTGATTCAGCAGAAAAAATAGTGGTTTTTGGTTCGACAACAGGAGCAGAAGCTGTTTATTGGGGTAAACCAGTAATATTACTTTCAAGATGCTGGTATAGTTTGCTGGATATTTGCTATTATCCAAATACATTTGAAGAGTTGGATGAATTGATTAAAAAACAGAACCTTGAACCAAAAGAGAAATCAGGGGCGTTGAAGTATGCATACTACCTTATAAACACAGAAAGGGAGCCTTTCATTCATTATAAATATGAAATAAAAAATTTGAAAGTATCCGGACAAACTTATAAACTATATAAATGGATTACACCAAAGCATTGGTATTTAAAAAACATCTCAATGTTTTTAAGAATTATCGGTGGTGCATACAAGAAAATAAAATGTCCTGTGCCAATTAAAGAAGACAAAGGAATATTTTTATAATTTTCTCAACACCTTCTTTATGAGTACATTAACCTCATCTGATACTCTCCAGTAATATATAATTACTATTCCGATTATAGAGAATATACTTGTACGAAGTACAGCATCTATAATATTGCATACAAATTCAGAAAATGGAATAGAATGCAGTACGGGAGTCAAAAGTGTCATCCAGAGCCAATTAAGAGCGAAAAGTAAACATATTATCAATACTACCTTAAATTGGCCCATTGAGAAAGGTGAAGTTTTCATTTTCCACTTTACCAGTCCCAATAACAACAAATAATAGATAATATAAGAAAACAGAGTTGCAAAAGCAGCACCATTAATTCCCCAGACAGGAATCAGTTTAACATTAAAAAATATTGCAAGAAATGTCAGTAGAAAGCTGAAGCCCAACGAAGTATAATAGTATTTTGAATAGCTGAGAACAGATGTTCCAACACTAAAAGATGAATTAAACAACCTTGTCATTCCTAAAATAAATACCACCCACTTTGCAGAAGCATATTCTTGACCATTAGGCAACAAATCAAAAAATAGATCTATGTTTATCCAAACTATGAAAAAGATAAAAAACCCGGCAAGAAACTGATGAAGAGAGACACCTTTACAAAGTTTATTAACAGTCACTATATCATTATCTTTAACAGCCTGCGAAATCTGAGGTTGCGATATCGTGCCTAAAGAACGATAAGGTATCTCAACAACAGTAGCTACATATGTCGCTATAGTAAATACTCCGGTATATACCAAACCCATTTTTGCAGTCACAAAGAGTGTATTAATACTTGGTGCAATGGCACTTCCAAGAGCAGCTGCAATCAGAAATAGAGTATAATTCAGATAATCTTTTCGTAAAGGCTTTGTGATGAATTTAAAATCGGGCTTATATGAGATTCTTTTGAGTGAAAACAGATATAGTATATTAAATAAAGTAGCAATACCATAAACAATGCTAAATGAAAATATAAATCCAGTTATTGAGAGTACATCATATGCATACAGCAAGTAAACTACCAACAACATAACCCTTATGCCTACCTCTCGTATAAACTTCGGAACTGCTATTCGCATAAGAACATTTGAATTTGTCTCGAATACCGCCATATAAAGCATAAAGAATGCTAACGGGAAAACAAAATAGTAGTAATCTACAAACAACTGAGAGTTTTTTGCAAATGCTGTGCTGATAGGCACTTTCAATGATAAAAAAATTATGCTGTATATTGTGAACCCTATAAAAGGAACAACAAGCGACCAGAAGAAAAAGCCGTGATCTTTGCTTTTTTTATCCTTAAAATAAGGATAAAATCTCATCACTGAAGCATTAGTGCCTAACTGTGCAAGTCCTGCAAAAAGTGTCGCCGCATCAACAAGTACTCGCGTCAATCCTATCTCTTCTGCCGTCAAACAGCGCGTCAAGACAAAGAAAGTGGTAATAAAACCAATTGCTATACCCACATAGTTGACTATAGTACCTTTAATACTTTGCCGGATAATTACCCCCATTCTATTTCTGCTTAGTAATGGATATTTTTCTCTTCTTATTATACCGATATATTGAATAACCTATAAAAAACAGTACTATTCCATACATTATTATTATAAATACTATCGATATCTTATCTCCTTTATATATCGAATCTGGTCTGAATTCAAATTTAACAATATGGTCACCTGCTGGGATATTTAGTGCACGCAATACATAATTAACTCTGAAATGTTTAGTTGGTACATTATCTATATATGCATTCCATCCATAGGGATAATATATCTCTGAAAACACCGCCGTCTTATTTACATTGGAACTAGTCCTATATTCCAAAGCATCGGGAGCATACTTGGTCAATACTATTTTTGCAGTAGAATCCACCGCAGTTCTCTCCTTTACAAAATCTTTGAATTTAACATCTGTAACTGCAACTTTCATCAGATCAATTGTATTCAATGCATCAGACTCTTCATTAGGCGTCTCAACCGTATATACGGAATCTACGAACCATCCATTTCCACACCTAGAAGGATTTTGGTTTACAATAAAATTTCCACCTTTATCACGAAATATAAAATATTTTGTATTCAACATGTTATAGACATTCTGATTACCTACTGCAAAATGATTATCAATTAAATCCTGATAACGACGCAACTTGGCAGCATGATATCCACCTATAGATTTAAAATAATAAGAAGTTCTTGATTCCTTGAATGTATCGGTGGTAAAATTAGCCACTCTGAAATCAGGGTCTTTATCCTCCAATATTTGCTTCTCATATGGCTGTAATGAAAAATAATTTGCATCCTGTCTTTTAGAAACAAACATATCATCATTAAAAAATCTCTTATTTACAGGCCACATATCAACAATTACTAAAACTCCAAGTGCTAGAGCAAAATATTTAAATTTTATTTTCTCTTTGACAAAAAGCCATATTGTAGCTCCTCCAAATAGAATAAAAAATAATGATCTTAACGAATCGGAACGAAACATTGATATTCTCTCATTTATGATAGCATCACCAAACCATTTAGGTAAATTACCGAATATGGATGCATCACCTTGAGCGGTGAAATTATATAAAATTGGTCCAAAAAGTGCAAAGAAAAGACAAATACCGCCAGTAATTATTACAGAATTACGTAAGGCATTAATCATTTTTTCTTTTGAAACCGTTCTATCCATTATGGCCTTTATTGACAAGAATGCCAATAGTGGAATTGCAATTTCAGCTACTACAAGAATAGAAGAAACTGTCCGGAACTTATCATAGAAAGGAAAGTAATTAAAAAAGAACTTGGTCAGCCCCATAAAATTGCTTCCCCAAGATAAGAATACAGAAAAAAGTGTGGCTACCAGTAAAGCCCACTTATATGGGCCCTTGACTATAAATAATCCAAAAATAAATAAAAAGAAAATAATAGCTCCAACATAAACAGGGCCCGAAGTAAACGGTTGTTTTCCCCAATATAACGGAAGACCTTTACATAAATTAGTTGCCTCATTCCTTGGTACCTTATTTTCAATCAATGTTTTAAACATCTTTGAATTAGTACCCACATTATAATTGGAAGAACCTCCCTTATAATTAGGTATAAGTAACGTCATAGTTTCATCAATTCCATAACTCCACTGAGTAGCATATTCCAAATCAAGCCCTGAAGATTTATCGACTGAAGCTACAGTCTTTTTAAGATCGGAATGCCCTCCTCTCATCGTCTCCTTTAAATATTCAGAATTTGAACTCAATTTGCTATATCCTGTTCCTATTCCTATACCTATTGCCAATACAAATAAGAGTAAAGATATTATGAGATCTTTTACTTTTTTCTCTTTAATATGAATATATATTTCAGCTATGCCAAATATTCCAAGCATCATAAAAATATAATATGACATCTGAGGATGGGACAACAGCCCCATGGCAGAATATAAAACTGTCAAGGCAAATCCCCAGAAATATTTTTTTCTAAACAACAAAATAAATCCGGCAATTACAGGTGCAAGTATTCCAAGAGTAATAGCTTTTGACTCATGGCCGGCTGCAATGATAATAAAAAAATATGATGAAAAAGAGATGGCAATTGATCCAATTATTGATATCCATTTATTTATCCCAAAAGAACGTAATAAAATAAAAAACCCTATAAAATAGCCTAAAAGAATAAAAAGAATGCTATTATTAAAAAACAAATGAGAAACAGCTTTAATGGGTTTTAACATCTTGACAGACGGCACATTCCATGATATCTGATAGTCAGGCATTCCGGAAAACATAGAATTAGTCCAATACGAAATATCCCCTGTTGCCTCCTTATGAGAAATAACCTCATGCGCCATTCCCTCCCATTGTTTAACATCACTTTGAAATAAAACCTTACCTGAAAGAATAGGCTTGCAATATGTAAGAGCAATAACAATAAACAATACAGCTGCAACCAAATATGGAAGCAGATTATAAAATTTCTTTTTAAACTTAGAATTCATATTTTAATCATTATTTTTTAGCAGCAACTACCCTGATTGATTGAGGAATTATCTCAACTGTCATAGGTGAAAATCCGACATCTTCACCATCTACTTCAACACGTGATTCAGGCCATGATTGAATTTCTATTTTTTGAGCCCTGGTATGGATTACTTCTTTTATAGAAAAAATCTTTCCTGAATAAAGTTTGCCTAAGTTCATCAATACTTTAATTTTTGGTATTTTTTTTATTACGGTCAACTCAAGCAAACCATCATCCACTATTGCCTCGGGTGTCTGAATCATCCCTCCGCCGGAATATCTTCCAATTCCAATTGAAGTTGAAAAAACATCCCCATTATAAAAAGGAATGTCATCTGAAACCACATTAAAACGTCTAGTAGAATACCCAAAAAACGCTTTCAGTAACCCTTTTAAATAAAGTCTGCCGGCCGATTGTCCCTTCATTTTCAATAAATCAAAGTGGTGACACACATTTGCATCAAAACCCATTCCTCCAATATTTACCATATATCTTAAAAACATCTCACCGTTCTTAAAAGAAGTCACTTTAGCAACATCTTGTATTGCCAAATTTCCTTTTGCAATAGCTTGTATTGCTTCATCATATTCATGTGAAATGTTATGCATACGACCCCAGTCATTTCCTGAACCAACAGGTATAACAGCCAAAGTCATCTCTGATGGAGAAACCTTTCCATGTTTAAAAATTCCATTTAAAACTTCATGTAACGTGCCATCTCCACCTACTGCTATGAAATCTCTATATCCTTCTGAAATTGCTTTTTTAGTCAACTCTACAGCGTGATATTTGTGTTCCGTGAATACGCTGGATATCTTTAGTCCGGCTTTTGTCATTGTTCTTGATATGTAAGGCCAGTCCTTTAATCCCATACCTCTGCCTGCCTTTTGATTGACAATAACTTTCCAAATTTTAGTCATTATATTATTAATTATTCACAAAATTAATATAATTCACATAGTAAAAAAAGATTTTGTAAATTTGTCTCTAATAAAAGAACCAAGATTATATATGGGAAAAATTATTGCTATTGCAAATCAAAAAGGTGGCGTAGGAAAAACTACAACAGCCATTAATTTAGCTGCATCATT
>JBAXYG010000016.1:0-13079 GCA_041670905.1 Bacteroidales bacterium | reverse complement strand
CCAGATTTAATCCTATTTTCATCATCTGGAGAAGCATAGGCTGTTACTGCAATTATTGGAATAATTTGGGATATTTCCCTTATTTTTATTGTGGTTTCATATCCGTCAATTAACGGCATTTTAATATCCATTAAAATTAGATCTGGGTTAATCTCATTAAATAATTTAATAGCCTCTTCCCCATTCAAAGCATGGTACAATTCATATTTTTTACTAAGAATAGATGAAATAAGTTTATAATTACTCATATTGTCTTCAGCAACAAGAATTTTTATTTTTTCTTTATTGGTTAATACTATATTCTTTTCTTTCTTCTTATTAATCTGATTTTTTTTAATTGTAACCGTTGTTGAATAAGGAAGTGTAAACCAAAAAGTTGATCCTATATCTACTTCGGACTCAACGCCAATCTCTCCGCCAAGAGTATTAATTATAACCTGAGAAATAGATAATCCTATTCCTGTTCCCTGAGAAAATGGGTCAAGTTTCACAAATCTACCAAAAATAGATTTAAGATTATGTGGAGAAATCCCACATCCTGTATCTTTTACATAAAAATATAATTTGTTATTATTTAAAACTTTATACCCCAAAGTGATACTCCCTTTTTTTGTGAACTTAATAGCGTTAGTCATCAAATTTGTAATCACTTGACTCAACCTATTTCTATCAGTACTGATATTACATCTTGAGATTTCTTCAGCTATTTTGAGTTCGACAGGGCTTTCGCTCATTTTAATCCTGAAAATTTGTTCAATTTCCTCCAAAAGTTGATTTACATCAACATCAGTATATATAAATTCAAGTGTACCGGCCTCAATTTTAGATATATCAAGAATGTCATTTATCAGACACAATAAAATATTATTATTACTCTTTATTATTTCGGAATATACTTTTCTCTCCCTTTTATCGGAAATATCTGCAAGTATAGAAGAAAATCCAATAATTGCATTCAGTGGAGTGCGTATTTCATGACTCATATTCGCAATAAACGCAGATTTCAGTCTATTGGATTCCTCTGCATCATTCTTCGCCTTTTCTAGCTCTGATTCCATTTTTTTACGATCATCAATCATCCTTAAACCTCCAACTATAACCTTTGCCATTCCATTATCATCTTTTTCCCCGGTAATATAAAAAGATTCAACCCACATGCTTTCTACTCCGTTAAAATTTTCAATAAGGTACTCCTCATTTATATTATCCAATTCTCCGGTAGCCAATTTTTCAAGAGACACCTTAAAAAGTGTTCTATATTCAGGAGAAATATATGACAGGTATTCTTCATAGGAAACAAACATTTTTTTACAATATTCAGATTTAAACCCCTTAAAAAAAGTAAAGTCAAAAGCAATCATATTGGCGTTAATATCCCATGACCACGTTGCCAATCCAACGGCTTTTTGAACCATCGCAAGCTCATTATTGAGTTTCATCAAGGCCTTCTCCTTCTCAGCCATATAAGTAACATCAACGCCTGAAGAAAGAATCCACTTTTCTTTATCAAAATACGGAACAACAACTTTAGAAAATAATGCCAAAAATTCTTTTCCTTCCATTTCCCAACTTATCAACTCAGAAATCGGCTGATTCTCCTTTATTGCTTTTTGTTCTATTTCAATAATTTTTTTAGGAAGGTGTGGAGCAGATTCAATTGTATTATCAATCATGGTTTCACTTGGTACAAACCAAAGTTCTTCAGCCTTTTTATTCCAAACCATATACTTTTCCGTCTCCATATTTTTCACAGAAACAGCAATAGGCAAATTATTCAATATTGTCTCAATGATTTTGCGGTATTCAAATTCTTCAACCCTCTCTCTCTCTTCAGATGTATAATCTCTTACAAAGATAAGCAACTTATCTTCATCATATGAAACCATGCTGACTTTTACATACAGCTTCTTTCCAAATAGATTTATTATAGCTTTTACTCTCTCAGTAATTTTATTATCGGAAACCTCACTCAACAATTTTAAATATTTGTTATAATCATCTTCATTTATTATAAAATCCCGGAAATTTTTATTTTTCAACCGCTTAACCACACTTTCAGGCAATGAATATGAACTTTCCAGAACATCTTCAATCTTTCCATTTTTATCAGAAATCAAGACAACTCCATTAATACCGGAAATAACCCTCTTATTAAAATCAAGCTCTTTCTCCATATGTTTCCTGTGAGCATTTGTTTTAATCAGCAAAATATACAATACAGAAAGAATGATTAGAACCAAGGCAAATGTAACCCATATAAATATTTCATTTTTTTGGTAAAATGTTAAAGGTGCATTAAAAATGACCGCGTCAACCTCATCTGCTTGTTTCCCGTTTAAATTAATTCCATATCGGCTTAATTGAAGATAGTCCATATAAGAATGTGGATGCCCTCCGTTTTGTGATGGTATAGAAGACGCTAATTTTCCATCAAAAATATCTTTTAAAGTTATTATTGTAGTAGCTAATAATTCATCTACATCAATAAAATATCCTCCAAAAGAATAACTTTCATCATGGCTCATATCTTCAAGTGTAAATACGGGAACTTTAGCCACCCCATAAATAATCATCATAATCTCTTTCCGCACAAAAAGGCCACGATTTCTCTCCTGAGATGGATCCCATGAACTAAATAATATTACCTTATTATTTCTTACAGAAGCAACGATTCCTATCATATCATCTGTCTTTACCTCTTTTGAAGAGATGGAATTAAATATAATATCCGGATAATTATTCTCAAGAACTCTCCTGATGTGATCACCCACACAAATATTATAATATTTTCCATCATTAATAAAAACCAACTCTTTCATATTAGGAATAAGAGTTTTCATCAGTTTTATATTCTCTTCAATATAAAAAGGCCGATATATTACAGTAGCATCAAATCCCTTATTAAATTCCTCTAAAGAAATCATACTTTCAGAAGTGAAAGAATTATTCTTCTCATCATCAATCTTTTGCGCAAAATCATGAGGGATTTTTTTAAATTTACTATGTATAATAACTGGTATACTTTTCCAATCTTTTCTAAAAATATCACAGGTAGCCAACCATGCGGATTCGCTAAGGTATAATACTGCACGAGGGGGGTTATTCTTATACTTGCGCAAAATATTTTCACCAATTAACTGTGCTTGTTCAGCACTTGCCAGATTATCTATCTGAATGTTTTCTTCAATAACAGAGACCTTGTTATCGAAAGCTTTTTTTATCTCATCAATAAAAAAAGAGTTATAAATATTATTTGTTGAAGTTGTATTGATAAGAACAATAAAACCTTTATCCTCAATATCCTCTTCCTGAAGAATGTCATCATAAAAACGAGACTGATCTTCCCCATAAGCAAAAAAAGAAATAAAAAACGTGAGAAATAACAATAAAAAATGGCTTTTCATAAACCTTTCCTTCTTTTTAGATTTCAATTATCTAATATAAAAAAAATTTCGTACGAAGTTAGTAAAAAATTATCTTTGTACAGTGGTAACCCTATATTTTTCAAAGAGATAATATTATAATAATTATGAATCCTCCAAAAGTAAGTATCATCATACCTGTTTACAACACGGAAGAATATCTCGAAGAGACAATATCTACGATAATGAACCAGTCACTAATGGATTTAGAAATTATTATTGTAAATGATGGCTCTACTGATGGAAGTGATGATATAATTAAAAATATTGCTTCTTCTGATTACAGAATTAAGGTTATTGAACAACCTAACGGTGGCCTTTCCGTAGCCAGGAACAGTGGAACTTCTGCCGCAAATGGAAAATATATATATTTTATGGATAGCGACGACCTGCTGGAACTTGATGCCATGGAATTATGTTATGCGCAATGTGAGAGAGATAACCTTGATTTTGTATTATTTGACGCAGAATGTTTTAAAAAAGATAACTCCTCACTCTATTGGGTGGATTACTATAGAACAAAATATCTTGAAAATAAAATTTATTCAGGCATAGAATTACTCAATTTTCTTATTGGAATAAAAAAATATAGAGCTTCTGTCTGCCTGAACTTCATCAGAAGATCCTTCATAGAAGAAAATAAAATTTCATTCTATCCAGGCATATTACATGAAGATGAACTATATACGGCATTATTATACATTCAGGCGCGAAAAGTAGGTAAAATTGAAAGAACATTTTTCAAAAGAAGAATCCGCGAAGGTTCAATTATGTCAAAAGGATTCTCTCCAAAAAATATTGATAGTTACCTCATCATAGCTTCAGAATTAAAAATCTTTGGAAAGGATAAAGACTCATATGTGAAAAATAGCATTGACAAAGTAATCCGATTCATTCTTAATCCTGCAGTATTAAATTCATGGTCTCTGCCATCTCCAAAAAGATGGACAATATTCACAACTGTTATTTGTAAATACTTAAACCTAATCTCATGCTATAATTTAGTAATATTGTTGTTCAAATATCCCATCAATAAGCTTAAAAAAATATGAACTCCATAAAAAAAGAGATGGCATCAGGTGTTTATTACACTGCTTTAGCAAAATACTCTGGAGTAATATTGTCATTGGTTATTGCCGGAATATTATCAAGAATTCTGACTTCCGATGACTTCGGAGTTATAGCAATTGCAACTGTAATCATTGCTTTTTTTAGTATTTTCAGCGATCTTGGTATTGCTCCTTCAATTATACAGAAAAAGGATTTAACCAATGATGATTTTAATAATATCTTTTCTTTTACAATTTGGTCAGGCATTATAATTTCTATACTATTTTTTCTCTCTTCCTGGCTTATCGCTGATTTCTTCAACTCTGAAATATTAATCCCTGTTTGCCAACTTCTCTCTATTAATCTTCTTTTTGCTTCTGTAAATATAGTGCCAAATGCTCTTCTACAGAAAGCTAAAAGATTCAAATTTATTGCAGTCAGAACTTTAGGTGTTCAAGTTGTTTGCGGGATAGTATCAATTATCGCAGCATATAAAGGAGCTGGCGTATATGCACTACTCATCAACCCAATATTGTCAAGCATCATACTCTTCATTGTCAACTACTTCCAATACAAGATCCAATTAAAATTCACTTTAGGATTATCCTCCATTAAAAAGATATTTTCATACTCAGCATACCAATTCGGATTCAACATAATCAATTATTTTTCAAGAAATTTAGATAAACTTCTTATCGGCAAACATCTTAATATGTCAGAACTGGGATTTTATGACAAATCCTATAGGATGATGATGCTACCCCTACAGGTTCTTCCTCAGGTGGTTTCACCAGTAATGCATCCTATTTTTTCAGATCTTCAGAACGATTTAAAAAAACTCTCGGAATCATACCTTAAAGTAGTCAAATTATTAGCCTTCATTGGACTTCCAATTTCTGTTTTTCTATTGTTTACAGCATACGAATTGATTATTCTTGTTTTTGGACACCAGTGGGAACCGTCTGTTCCTGTTTTTAAAGTACTGTCACTTTCTGTTGGCCTCCAGGTAATTCTTTCCACTTCAGGGTCAATTTTCCAAGCTGCTAACAGTACCAAAACTCTCTTTTGGTGCGGACTTATAACCACCATCTTAAACATATTGGCAATATGTATCGGATTATTTTGTTTTAACACCTCATATGCAATTGCATGGGGAATATGTATATCTTTTACTTTAAATTTTATTATTACATACTATTTGATGTATAATAAAGTTTTCAAGATTTCATGGAAACCATTCTGGAAAATTTTAATTTCACCTGTTATATTAAGTGGCATTTTAGGTTGCATGCTTTTTCTATTGAATATAATTTTACCTTCCGATTTGAACCTTATACTCTCACTTATCATTAAAGGAATTTTAGCTTTAGTTATTTGGCTTGGATATATCCAAATTTCAGGAGAGTATGATATAAGAAAAATAGTTACATATCTTTTAAATAAAAAGAAAAATAAATAATGAACACTCTATTTCTGATATTTCATGGTTTCGAAGAATACAATGGAATAAGTAAAAAAATCACATACCAGGTCAGAGCTTTGAAAAACTGCGGACTATCAGTCAGTATTTGTTATTTATCTGACGAAAACAACCACAAAATCAGAATGATTGATAATAATGTTCTAAAGGATTATGGATGTGGAATTAAAGGAAAAATACTAAAAAGAATTGAGAATAAAAGTATAGTAGATTATGTTAAAAAAAATAATATTAAATTTATTTATGTAAGATCTGACCATAATGCAAATCCGTTTACTATCCACCTAATGAAACAATTTAAAAAATTGGGAACAAAAGTGGCAATGGAAATACCTACATATCCTTATGATAATGAATACCAGCATGCTTCAAAAGCAGATAAAATTAAATTATGCATCGACAAGATATTCCGTAGATCACTTTCTAAATATATTGATCGATTTGTAACTTTCACAGATTATCAAACTATATTCGGAAGACCTACAATAAAAATATCAAATGGCATTGACTTTTCTCAAATAAAAACGAAGTCTATGGTGAATGATTGTTCAAAAGTGCTAAATCTGATTGGTGTTGCCCAAATCCATTTCTGGCATGGTTTCGATAGATTAATAATAGGATTGGCAGAATATTATTCCGCTATTCATAAAAAAGAGGTGTTTTTTCATATCGTTGGAGAAGGTCTTGATAAAGATGTCTTACCTTTGAAAAGCTTGGTATCACAGCATAATCTATCAAATAATGTGATTTTTCATGGGTACAAATCAGGCGATGAGCTGGATATACTGTTTGAAAAATGTGATATGGGGGTTGCCAGTTTAGCAAGACATAGAAGCAAAATCACTAAAATAAAAACACTTAAAAACAGAGAATACGCAGCAAGAGGGATACCTTTCATCTATTCTGAAAAAGACGAAGACTTCGACAATATGCCTTATATAATGAAAATAGCTCCTGATGAATCCCCGATTGACATTAAAGAAATCATTAGTTTTTACGATTCAGTATTATTTACCCCACAAGAGATAAGAAGCAGCATTGAAAATCATTTGTCATGGGACTGCCAAATGAAAAAAGTTGTTGAACAAATCAATAATATGTAACTTTATAAATTACTCATAATTTCATTTTAATGAAAACAAGAACTCCATATAATCGAGATGATTTAAAAATTGGAAGAAGAGATAAAGTTGTAGAAATCGGACCGGGACATAATCCGTCATTTCGATCCAATGTTATCGTGGAAAAATTTGTCGACACAAATTATCATCGGTGTGGAGATGTAAAGATTTATCCTCACCAAAAGTTTATTAATGCGGATGGAGAAAACTTGCCTTTTAAAGATAATGAATTTGATTATGTAATATGCAATCAGGTTTTGGAACATACTGAGAATCCTGAAAAATTTGTGGCTGAACAAAGCAGAGTAGCTAAACGTGGCTATCTTGAAACTCCAAGCATGATTGGTGAATTTCTGTTCCCAAAAGAATCCCATAAATGGATAATCCTTGATATTGACAAAAAACTTGTCCTTTTCGAAAAATCATAAATGCCAGGCAACTACAAAAACAACTATGGAGAGTTGTTTTTAAACTATTTGCCTTACCAGTCTTTCCCTTATAAACTTCTATGGCTCACTGAAGGTAACATTATGTTGAATAGGTATGAATGGAAAGATAAAATAGACATTATCGTCAATCCTGAAGATGAATATTATTTATCTTTTTTTACAAAAAAATGGACACGGGAAATGACTGAAAAAATTTTTCCGCCAAGAAGTATCAGAAAAGAGATCAAAGTAACAAGAAAGGCATTATGTTTCTTGATGAGGGTAAAAATGAACAATTTATTAAACAAACATGATTTTCCATTATCAATGACCGAATATTTAAAATTAAACGGGAAATAAGTCAATAAATATAATATGAAAGCTGTAGCGATTATTTTCTGGATTGGTGTTTTTATCGTCTTTTATACATATATCGGTTATGGTATGATATTATATTTTTGCGTGAAAATTAAAGAGCTTTTTCATAAACCTGAATCACAGAAAATACCAGAAGAATTACCAGAAATAACACTTATGATTGCTGCATACAACGAAGAGGCTGTTATAAAAGAGAAGATGGACAATTGCCATCAACTTAACTATCCTTCCGAAAAGCTTAAAATTATATGGGTAATTGATGGTTCTGATGATAATACCGAGTTTCTTCTTCGTGCATATAAAGAAGTATCTGTCTGTTTCAACCGGGAAAGAATGGGCAAATCAGCAGCCATAAACAGAGGTATGCGGTATGTAAAAACGCCATATGTAGCCTTTACGGATGCCAATACAATGTTGAATCGTAATTCAATAATTGAGATAGTAAAACTTTTCGGTGATAAAAAAGTAGGGTGTGTTGCCGGAGAAAAGAAAGTTTTAAAAAACTCTTCGCACAATTCAGCAAGTTCAACAGAAAGCATTTACTGGAAATATGAATCAAAACTTAAAGAATGGGATAACCGACTCTATTCAGTTATCGGAGCGGCCGGAGAATTATTTGCTATTCGTACTCATTTATTTTTAACCCTTCCTAATGACACTTTACTGGATGATTTTGTTTTATCATTAAAAATTGCCATGCAAGGATATAAGATAGCTTACTGTAAAGAAGCATATGCTATTGAATACGCCTCAACAAACATAAAAGAGGAGGGCAAAAGAAAAACCAGGATTGCAGCAGGCGGGTTACAGGCAATAATTAGATTATCGGGATTATTCAATATTTTTAGATATGGAACCTTGAGTTGGCAATATATTTCACATCGTGTACTTCGTTGGTCAATTACGCCGATTTTTCTTTTTGCATTGCTGCCTTTAAATATAATACTTGCTACAGGAGATAAAAAAAGTATTTTTTATATTGTTATACTTTTGTTACAACTTCTTTTCTATTTTTGTGCAGGGATTGGCTTTCACCTTGCAGAAAAAGAGTCAAAAAATAAATTTTTATATATACCATATTATTTTTTCTTCATGAACATGAATGTTTTTAAAGGAGCTTTTTACCTCTATAAAAATAAAGGAAAAGGAACATGGGAAAAAGCTAAACGTATTTAATTTTTTTAATATGAAACTCGACATTAATCCCTCAGAGTACAAAATACTAATTGTTGATGACAATGTCTTCAATGTACAACTATTAGTAATAATGCTGGGCAAAAATAGCTACCGGATAACTACGGCAACATCCGGAACTGAAGCATTACAAAAAGTAGAATCAGAATCACCAGATTTGATTTTGCTGGACATCATGATGCCTGATATCAGTGGATATGAAGTAGCCGAAAAGTTAAAAGCCAATCAAGAGTATCAAAATATTCCTATCCTTTTCCTCTCTGCTTTAAACAACATGGAAGATATTATAAAAGGATTTCAAATAGGTGCCGACGATTATATTACGAAACCGTTTAACAAAGATGAATTACTCACTAGAATTACTCACCAAATTTCTCTAATTGAAGCTAAAAGAAAACTGCTGAAACAAAATGAAGAATTAAAACAACTTATATATGAAAGAGATAAATTCTATTCTTTAATAGCTCATGACCTTCGCTCTCCAATGGGAATTCTTAAAATGTCACTAAACATATTAACAGGCATTCCAGAGGATTCTGTCGGACAAGAAATGTATGACATTATTTCAATGGCGAACCGCACTGCCGACGAAATGTTTTCAATGCTTGATAACCTGCTTAAATGGGCAAAATGGCAAATGGGAAGATTACTTCCAATATATCAAAAGTTTAACATCGTAGAACTTACACGCAGCGTTACTCAAATTTTTTCTACCATATCTGAGCTACGAAAAATAACTATTGTATTTGATTCAAAAGAGAAAATTGATGTTAATATTGATATTGATATGATCAAGACAGTACTAAGGAACCTGATTAGCAATGCCATAAAATACAGTCTAGACGGAAGTACTATAAATGTTAATGTTAAAGAAGATGGAGATAACGTAATTGTAAGTATTCAGGATTTCGGAAGAGGAATAAAGGATTCTGATAAAAATAAAATATTTGACGGAAAATCAAATTATACCACTTATGGGGCAAACAACGAAGAGGGATCAGGTCTAGGATTAGTTTTATGTAAAGAATTTATCACTAAAAACAATGGGGAAATTTGGTTTATTTCAAAAGAAAAAGAAGGTTCTACTTTTAGTTTTTCTTTGCCTAAATTCAATGAAAACCAATAATATTTCTTTGCTCAATCATTTTATAATTTAAACTGGGGGACAGAATGAAAATATGACTGGCTTATGATCACTATATTTAACATTAATAGTATGGTAATCAACACCAGTTATCGACTTGTCATAGAAAATATAGTCTATCCGTAAAAATCCCTTAAACCCAAAATATGTAGCCCCAAATCCTTCTCCATAATCTTTAAACCCATCTATCAAACCTACTTTTATCTTTCTGTAAGCAAATGAAGCCGGAGTATCATTTATATCACAACACAGTATTACTGGAATATTTGTAGTATCAATAATGTTTTTTATAACAGTTACCTGTTGTGATCTTATTTTAGTACTTCGCGAATAATTCCTTACCATATTTGAAAGTGAGAAATATCCATATTTATCATACTTGCTCCTCACAGAATTAACACCAGTAGTTTCCAAATGTGAAGAGATAACTCGTACTGTTTTACCGTTAATATCAATATCACAGAACAGAAGAGTAAAAAGGCTATTGACATATGGAACAAATTCAGAATAAATTATCGGATACTTGCTAAAGATGGCATGTTCTCCATTTTTTACTGAAAAAGGAAAATTTTCAAACAATATAGGAGAATCCTCCCCCTGCATTCCAGATGAATATTCCTGCATACAGGCAATATCAACATTTTCTTTTTCAAATAACATTGTAATATTGTATAAGGAGTTACCTGAATTTTCCAACATAAATTTATGCACATTATAAGTAACAATATTTAGAGTTTTTGCCCCTTTACTATTTTCCTTTTTGGGGAATTGATACATCGCAGAAATATACCCTAAATTCACAAGCACCGCTATGAAAGGTAAAATAGCAACCCAATTGATTCTGAATATCCAATAGATAAAAAAAAATAGATTCAACACTATAATAAATGGAAGAATTATGCCCAAAAAATGAAAAAATAAAGTATCAAAAGGGGATATACATTTAGACAGTAAACCTCCTATTCCCATAAGAAATAGACAAATGGAAAAAAACACCAGCAAGCGGTGATTTTTTTTTCTTTCGTGATTTTTCATTTGTCCATATTAAGATTTTCTCAGTAAAAATATATACTTTTGTTCAAAATAAAAAGTACAAAATATGAACGAAGTAGTTTTAGTGACAGGAGGATCCGGATATATTGGCTCTCATACCACTGTAGAGCTTATTCAAGCTGGTTATAATGTAATAATTATTGACAATCTTTCTAACTCAGAAAAATCTGTCATTGACGGCATAAAAAAAATTACGGGAAAGGATGTCATTTTTGAAAAGGTAGATTGTTGCGACAAGGAATCCCTTGAAAAAATATTCAATAAATATTCATTCAACTCAATAATTCACTTTGCAGCAAACAAAGCTGTCGGAGAGTCAGTAAAAGAACCACTGATTTACTATTCAAATAATATTGAGTCTTTAATAAATATTTTGGGAATGATGAGAAAGTACAATGTTGAAAATATTGTTTTCTCCTCTTCTTGTACCGTTTACGGACAACCAGAAATTCTCCCTGCAACAGAAGAGACTCCCCGCAACCCTGCAATGTCTCCTTACGGGAATACTAAACAAATTTGTGAAGATATATTAAGAGATAGTATTTCAGCATATCAAAACATTAAGGGCATAGCACTACGTTATTTCAATCCTATCGGAGCTCATCCTTCTGCATTGATCGGAGAACTCCCACGCGGAATACCAAATAATCTTATCCCCTTTATTACTCAAACAGCTGCAGGAATCAGGCCTACACTAAACGTATTCGGTGATGACTATAATACTCCAGACGGAACATGCATAAGAGACTACATCAATGTTGTTGATTTGGCTAAAGCACATGTAGTAGCAGTCAACAGAATGATTAAGAACGGATGCAAAAAGAATTATGAAGTATTTAATATAGGCACAGGGCATGGAGTTTCCACCCTTGAGATCGTAAAAGCTTTTGAAAAAGCAAACAACATTAAACTTAATTACAAAATTGTTGAACGCAGATCTGGAGACATTGAAGCCGTATGGGCAGATCCTACATTTGCAAACAAAGAATTAGGATGGAAAGCAGAAAAAACATTAGAGGAAACATTAGTTTCAGCATGGTCTTGGGAAAAACATCTTAGAAATATTTAATAATTTCTTATGAAACGAATATTAGTTACAGGCGGTGCTGGTTTTATCGGATCACACCTCTGCGAAAAACTTGTCAAAGATGGAAATGACGTAATCTGTCTTGATAATTATTTTACTGGCAGCAGGGATAATATTCGACACTTGCTTGATTTTCATAATTTTGAAGTTGTACGACATGATGTTACAATGCCCTATTATGCTGAAGTTGATGAGATATACAATCTTGCCTGCCCAGCCTCTCCTATTCATTACCAATATGATGCAATAAAGACTATAAAGACATCTGTAATGGGGGCAATAAACATGCTGGAACTTGCAAAAAACACAGGTGCAAAAATACTACAGGCATCCACTTCCGAGGTATATGGAGATCCAATTGTTCATCCCCAAAACGAATCATATTGGGGAAATGTTAATCCAATCGGCATTCGCTCATGTTATGATGAAGGGAAAAGATGTGCCGAAACATTATTTATGGATTATCACCGCCAAAATAATGTAATTATTAAGATAATACGAATATTCAACACCTATGGTACGCGCATGAGCACAAATGATGGTAGAGTTATTTCAAACTTTATTATTCAGGCACTTAATAATGATAATATTACCATTTATGGGACTGGTAATCAGACGCGCAGTTTCCAATACATTGATGACCTTATTGAAGGAATGCTTCGCATGATGTCAACCGAAGACAGTTTTTCTGGCCCTGTTAATATTGGTAATCCAAATGAATT
>JBAXYG010000015.1:0-13418 GCA_041670905.1 Bacteroidales bacterium | reverse complement strand
GTATATGAACTTTTAGACCAACTTTGGACTCCTGCTTTGCATGTTGCAAAAAAAGAGTTGGAAGATATAACAGAAATAGCTAAGAGTGATGGAATATCTGATGTGAGAGAATACGACTGGCGTTATTATTTTGAAAAATCAAAAAACAAAAAATTCAAAGTATCAGAAGAAGAATTACGTCCGTATTTTAAATTGGAAAATGTACGTGACGGTATTTTTTATGTTGCCAATAAATTATACGGGATAACATTTACTCAACTTGAAGGAGTTCCTCTTCCTCATCCCGAGGCTGTGGCCTTTGAATGTAAGGATTATGACGGAAAACATTTAGGTGTTCTGTTTATGGATATGTTTTCACGACCTGGTGAAAAGAGAGGGGGTGCATGGTGTGGAGGATACCGTTCCCAAAAGTATGTGGATGGGAAGAGAGTAGGGGGATTGGTTACAATAGTAGGAAATTTTACAAGACCTTCGGGAGGTAAACCTGCTTTATTGAGCCTTGATGAGACAACTACTTTCTTTCACGAATTTGGACATGCTTTGGCTTCTCTTTTAATAGATGTTAAATATGAGGGTTTGGATGGATATGTCAGAGATTTTGTTGAATTGCCTTCTCAAATCATGGAACATTGGGCTCTTGAGCCTGAAGTACTTGAAGTATATGCAAAACACTATGAGACCGGTGAGGTTATTCCTGCTGAGTTGATTGATAAAATAGATAAAGCGGGTAAATATGGTCAGGGATTTGCTACGACTGAATATTTGGCTGCATCGTTGCTTGATATGGAATTTCACGTATTGAAGGAGATGACTGACAGTACCTTTGATGTTCTTGCCTTTGAGTCAAAAATATTGGGAGATAGGGGTTTAATAAGTCAGATTCCTCCAAGATACAGGGCTCCATATTTTAATCACACTTTTGCAGGAGGTTATACGGCCGGCTATTATAGCTATATCTGGGCTGAAGTGCTGGATTGTGATGCTTATGAAGCATTTTTAGAAACAGGAGATATTTTCAATAAAGTAGTAGCGACAAAATTCAGGAAAGAGATATTGGAACGTGGCCGAGAAGAAGATGCAATGAATCTATACATAAATTTCCGTGGTAAAAAGCCTGGTATTGAACCATTATTAAAGAATAGAGGTCTTAATAAATAATTTATTTTAGATGGAAAATTTTTGGACATCAATAGGTAATGGTATCACTATTTTAAGTGATTTTATTTGTGGTTACCCCCTTTTTATTCTTCTTATCGGAGGAGGTCTTTTTTTTCTGTTTTATTCTAAATTAGCCCCTCTGAGGTATTATGGTAGGGCTATTCAGGCATTAAGAGTGAAAGATAACAATGCTGTAGGGCAGATAAGTTCTTTTGAGGCTTTGTCAAGTGCCATAGCAGCAACAGTAGGTATGGGAAATATTGCGGGTGTTGCAATTGCTCTTTCAATCGGTGGTCCTGGGGCAATATTTTGGATGTGGGTTAGTGCTATTGCAGGTATGGCCACAAAATTTTTTGAAGGTACTTTATCTGTTATGTTTAAAGGAAAGGACTCTTCTGGAGAGGTTCAGGGAGGCCCTATGTATATGATAACGAAAGGCTTAGGGCCTAAGTGGAAACCGATGGCAATATTTTTCTCAATATTCGGTCTAATCGGGACACTTTGTCTGATGCAAGCTAATCAACTTACTGAGGCAATCACTACTGTTTTTGTATCTCCTGAAAATAATACTATAACACTTAGGTTTATTATTGGTATTTTAATTTGTATAATTGTTGCCACAGTAATTTTAGGTGGTATTAAAAGAATTTCCAAAGTTGCTACAAAAGTGGTTCCACTTATGGTTGTTATGTACTTTTTGTTGGTAATGTATATTATTTTTACTCACTTAAATGCGGTTCCAGGAGTATTTAAATCTATTTTAACTGAAGCCTTTACAATAAAAGCCGGAGTCGGAGGAGGTATTGCCGGAATTCTTACTATTGCTATGATAGGGGTCAGGAGGGCTGCTTTGGTTAATGAGGCCGGTGTAGGCACAGCATCTATGATGCATGGAGCATCCAAGAACAATGAACCAGTCAGAGAAGGTCTTGTTGCAATGATTGCCCCTTCAATAGATTCTGGGTTGGTGTGCACACTTACTGCTATTGCAATACTTATACAAAGGGATTTGATCCCGATGGGCAGGGGTATAAACTCTATTGAGGGATTAAAGGTTGCGATCAATGCATTTGATGCTTCAATACCTGGAGTAGGTAAATATTTGTTACTTGTTATGGTATTTATTTTTGCATTTTCTACCATGTTCTCATATTCATATTATGGTCAGAAATGTACTGGGTTCCTTTTTGGGGCCAAATACTCAAAATATTATAACTATTTTTTTCTTTTTATGCTTATAATTGCAGCAATAATACCATTAAAGTCGGTAGTTGGCATAATTGATATGGCTTATGCCTTAATGGCTTTTCCTACTATGCTTACTATGTTTATACTTGCTCCAAAAGCTAAAGAACAAATGAGAATATATTTTGCAAAAACCAAGAAAAATAAAAAATGATGAATCCTGTTGCTTTTATTACAGAAAAGATTTTTAAGGCTATCAATGCAATTTACGGAGTAGAATTATCTAATGAATTAATACAGACTCAGGCTACAAGAAAAGAGTTTGAAGGAGATATAACTCTCGTTGTTTTTCCATTATTAAAAACAAGCAAGAAATCACCTGATCAGACTGCTGTAGAAATTGGTGAATGGCTTAAGATTAATTGTTGTGAAATTGATTCTTACAATGTTATTAAAGGGTTCTTAAACATTAAATTCACAGTTACTTTCTGGCGCAAGATATTTTATAATATTGCTAGTACAAATGATTATGGTCAATTTCCTCCTTCAGGAAAGACAGTAATGGTTGAATTTTCTTCTCCTAATACCAATAAACCTCTTCATCTGGGGCATATAAGGAACAATCTTCTAGGTTGGTCTGTCTCACAGCTTTTATCTGCTAACGGGCATAATGTGATTAAGGTAAATCTTGTCAATGATCGAGGTATACATATCTGTAAATCTATGCTTGCATGGTTGCGAACAGGAAACGGTGAGACACCAGAATCAACTAGAAAAAAAGGAGACCATTTTGTCGGAGATTACTATGTCGCTTTTAATGAGATGCTGAATGCAGAGGTTAAAGAGATAATGGAATCAGATCATGTAGACAAAGATGAGGCTGAAAAAAAGGCTGAAATATTGAAAGATGCTCAGAAAATGCTTTTTAAATGGGAGAAGGGGGATAAAGAGGTCGTCAATCTATGGAGAACTATGAATGGTTGGGTATATGACGGGTTTGCTACTACTTATAAAAATCTTGGAATTGAATTTGACAAAACATATTACGAGTCACAGACCTACCTTCTTGGGAAAGCCTTAGTTACACGAGGGCTTGAAGAAGGAGTTTTTGAAAAACACGATGACGGATCAGTCTGGTGTGATTTAACAAAAGACGGGTTGGATCAGAAGTTGTTGCTTCGTGCTGATGGAACATCTGTATACATGACTCAGGATTTGGGAACAGCTAATCAGAGATATGATGAATATAAGTTCAATGAGCATATATATGTTGTTGGTAATGAACAGAATTACCATTTTCAGGTGTTGAAGCTTATTTTGAAAAAATTAGGTTTTGGTTGGGCTGATTCCATTTTCCATTTGTCATATGGAATGGTGGAATTGCCTCAAGGAAAGATGAAATCCCGTGAAGGAACTGTCGTTGATGCTGATGATTTGATTGAAAAGATGTACAATACAGCTAAAGAAACATCAATGGAGTTGGGTAAGATTGAAAATATGAGTGAAAAAGAACAGGATGAACTCTTTAAAATGATAAGTTTGGGGGCTCTTAAATATTTTATAATCAAGGTAGATCCTCGCAAGACAATGCTTTTTGATCCTCAAGAATCAATTGATTTCAATGGGAATACAGGTCCGTTTATTCAGTATACTCATGCAAGGATAAAATCAATTTTGAGAAAAGGACATGAACAGGGCTTTTCTCCGGCACAAAACGATGCTGAACTTCTCCCTAAAGAAGTAAGTATAATTAAATTATTAAGCATTTTTCCTGATAAGATAAAGGAAGGTGGAGATACACATTCACCTGCAATCATTGCAAATTATGCTTATGATTTAGCAAAAGAATTCAATCAGTACTATCATGATACAACGATTTTAAAAGAGGAGAATGATAATATAAGAAATCAAAGGCTTCTTCTTATAGATACAATAGCAAAAGTGTTATCAAAGGCTATGGGAATCCTTGGAATAACACTCCCAGAAAGAATGTAATGATTCCTACGACAAAAAAAGAGATTGATGACCTTGGATGGGATCGTCCGGATATAATTATTTTTTCCGGAGATGCTTTTATTGATCATCCATCTTTTGGTACTGCTGTTATTGCACGAGTTTTAGAAAGTAAAGGATATAAAGTTGCTGTTGTTCCTCAGCCTAATTGGCGGGATGATTTAAGGGATTTTAAAAAACTTGGTGCTCCGAGACTTTTTTTTGGGGTCAACAGTGGGGCTATGGATTCGATGGTAAACCATTATACTGCCGCAAAAAGACTACGTAGCAACGATGCATATACCCCTGAAGGTCGTGCGTCATATCGTCCGGATTATGCGGTAAGAGTATATTCTAATATATTAAAAGAGATATATCCTGATGTCCCTGTAGTTATAGGAGGAATAGAAGCTTCTCTTCGACGTCTTACACATTATGATTATTGGCAAGACAAATTAAAACCATCTATTCTTGTTGACAGTAAAGCTGATTATCTTTCATATGGAATGGGAGAGAGGAGCACAGTCGCATTGGCTGACGCATTAAATTGTGGCAAATCTTCTTCGGAGATTGAAAATATTCCTCAGATTGGGTATATAAAAGGTGAAAAGCCACAAAAGCCTGCAATAATACTCTCCTCATATGAAAAATGCTGTAAAAACAAGTTTACATTTATTGATAATTTTAATATTATTGAGAGAGAAGCAAATAAACTTGATGCTGCATTTTTAGTAGAGCCTTACGAAGATAAATTTGTGTGCATAAATCCTCCTTTCCCTCCTGCAACGGAAAAAGAACTTGATGATATTTTTGCTCTTCCATATACAAAATTACCTCATCCTCGATATAAAGGAAAGCATATTCCTGCATACGAAATGATAAAATTCTCAATTACCACCCACAGAGGATGTTTTGGTGGGTGTAATTTTTGTACCATAGCTGCTCATCAGGGAAAATTTATTCAATCCAGATCTGAGAAGTCTATAGTATCTGAGGCGGTTGACCTTTTTAAATTATCTGATTTTAAAGGTAATATTTCTGATTTAGGGGCTCCTACCGCCAATATGTACAAGATGGGAGGGAAAAATAAAGAATTATGTTCAAAATGTTCCAGACAGTCATGTCTATTTCCCAGCATGTGCAAGAATCTTTCTCACTCTCACGAATCATTACTCGAATTATATAAGAGTGTTTCAAAAATTGAAGGTATAAGGCATACTTTTATAGGAAGCGGTATACGGTATGATCTTTTTCTTGATGAAAAAGGTTTTCTCGATGAAACTTCAAGGGAATATCTAAAAGAACTTGTTGTAAAACATATTTCTGGAAGATTAAAAGTTGCCCCCGAGCACACAGAAGATAATGTCTTACAAATGATGGCAAAACCTTCTTTCAAACTTTTTGAGAGACTCAGAATAGAATTTGATAAAATAATAAGAAGTGAAGGGTTAAAATTTCAACTGGTACCATACTTTATATCAGGACATCCCGGTTGCCGTATGGATGATATGATATCTCTCTCTAAGAACAAGAGTATAAGAGGTTTGTATATGGAACAGGTACAGGATTTTACACCTACACCTATGACGACTTCTTCGGTTTCTTTTTATACAGGGCTTGATCCGAAAACTAAAAAACCAATCTTTGTAGAGCGTAATCTGAATAAAAAACAGAAACAAAAATTATTTTTTTTCAACAAATAGCATATTTTCGTGTGCAATTAAAAAAAATCTCCTATTATTGCAATGAATATTTAAACGAATTATGAATAACAATATTTCTAAAAAGAGAGCTGTAATCAGTTATGAAAATATGTTTCCGGAATTACAGGATGCATTTAAGGAAAAATACCCTCATGGATATGTGGATTATATGGGTGATATTTTTAAAGTAGAGAAACCGGATGGTTCATTTTTTTATGCTGTATCGGTCGAGATACCAGATGCGATATATCTGATAAAGATAAAAGTTAAAATAGATGACTATGAAGATATAGAAAATGGTTTATTCAGAGATCAAGGCGATGAAGACGAAGGTGGAGGAGAGTCTGAATTTCCAAATACAGATGATGATTTTCCGACTGAGGAAGAAACTGAAGAGTAATAAAGAGAGCGTTTCAATTGAAACGCTTTCATTTTTTTTATACTTTTGTTACATGGAATTAATATAATGTTGAAAAAAATCTATAAAAATATCTGTGCCAGAATTTCAAAAGCACTCAAGTCTATGCCAGAACGTACTTTATTATTAATTCTGGCTTTCATTGTTGGTATTGGAAGTGGTTTTGCCGCTGTACTTCTTAAAAAACTGATTGAGCTTATAAATCATGGTTTGACATCATGGTTTACCACTCCGTTAGATAGTTATACATATCTTATTTATCCAGGTGTTGGTATGCTACTCTCTTTCCTACTAGTAAAAATTTTTGTTAAAGAGGATATCAGACATGGAGTGACAAAAGTTCTACTGGCTATATCCAGACATGAATCAAGAATAAAAGCTCATAATATGTGGTCATCAATAGGTGCTAGTTCTTTAACAATCGGTTTTGGAGGGTCGGTAGGAGCTGAGGCACCAATTGTATATGCTGGGGCAGCTATAGGTTCAAATATTGCAAGAGCTCTTGGCCTTTCTTATAAACATATGACGATACTATTGGGTTGCGGTGCAGCTGGAGCGATTGCCGGCATATTTAAAGCTCCTCTTGCAGGTATCCTTTTTACTCTTGAGATATTACTTTTCAATATATCCATGTCCTCTATTTTGCCTTTATTGGTTTCTTCAGTAACAGCTACTTTGGTTTCTTATCTATTCCTTGGTGATGTAGTGATGTTTTCAAATACAATCGAAAAATTTGCATTAGGAAATGTTCCTTATTACATTATTCTTGGAATATTTTGTGGCTTTATTTCTCTTTATTTTATGAGGACATCATTAAGATTGGAGGAGAAGGTAAGTAAAATAAAAAAACCGATTAACAGGTGGCTGATTTGTGCTCTCTCTTTGGGCATTCTTATCTTTTTATTTCCTCCATTATATGGTGAAGGTTATAGCTCTCTGACATTAATGTTAAATAATAATGCTACAGAATGTGCTGGAAGAGATATTCATACAATATTAACCTCAAATCCTTGGTTTGTTCCAATATTTTTTGCTGCAATTATGATGCTAAAAGTATATGCTACTGCTTTTACAAACGCAGGTGGAGGAGTTGGAGGAACATTTGGTCCTACTTTATTTACAGGTGGTGTGGCTGGATTTGTTCTGGGGCGTCTGATTAATCTTTCTGGCATACATATTATACCTGAGGCCAACTTTGTACTTGTTGGGATGGCCGGTCTGATGGCTGGTGTAATGCAGGCCCCTATGACAGCAATATTTCTTATTGCTGAGATAACTGGTGGATATGATTTACTTGTTCCGTTAATTATCACTGCCGCCTTTTCATTTGCAACAATGAGAGCAATTGAACCATACTCAATCTATACTAAGCGGATTGCAAAACAAGGGGACTTATTAACACATGACAGCGATAAAGCAGTACTTACTCTTTTAAAAACATCGGATTTGATTGAAGATGATTTTTCACCTGTAGGTTTAGATATGACTTTAGGCAATTTGATAAAAATAGTGGCAAAATCTAAAAGAAATATTTTTCCTGTCGTTGATAAAGACGGCTGCTTCCAGGGCGTAGTTTTCCTTGATGATATAAGAGATAAGATGTTTGATGTGAAACTATATGATAATGTCTTTGTTTACAACATTATGAAAAACGCTCCGGCATTTGTATATGGCAATGAAAAAATGGACAGCGTCATGAGGAAGTTTGAGTATACTCAGGCATGGAATTTACCCGTGCTTGATGACGAAAATAAATATATTGGATTTGTGTCTAAATCAAAAATATTTTCATCTTACAGAGAACAATTACAACAAGTATCGCATGATTAATTTATATATTAGTTTTATAAGTAAGAAGCTGAATATGGCTTCTTGGCAGGTTGAACATTGTATTGGACTTTTTGAAGAAGGGGCAACCATACCTTTTATCAGTCGCTACAGAAAAGAATATACCGGTGGTTTGGATGAAATCCAAGTGGCAGAAGTGAAGCATCACTATTTAAAATTTGAAGAACTGGAAAAGAGAAAGCAGGCTATTCTGAAAAGCATTCAAGAGCAGGGAAAACTTACTGATGAGATAAAAAATTTTATTACTGAGGAGACAGATGCCAGAACTGTAGAGGATATTTACCTTCCATTTAAACCTAAAAGGAGAACAAAGGCATCTCTGGCAAAAGAAAAAGGTCTGGAGCCACTTGCGGAAGGGTTATTTAAAATAAATATTGATAAACCTGAAGAGGATGCTTTGAAATATGTAGGTAAAAAAGTAGAAAATGTTGAAGAAGCATTATCAGGTGCTCGTGATATAATTGCAGAATGGATTTCTGAGGCTCAGCCAGTAAGGGCTGATTTAAGAGATTTATACTCGAAATGGGGCACAATCTTCTCCAAAGTTGTTAAGGATAAGTGTGAAGATGAAGAAACCTCAAAATATAGAAACTATTTTGAGTTTTCAGAAAAGCTTGATAAAATACCTTCACATCGTTTGCTTGCAATATTAAGAGCCTCTTCAGAAGGGGTGTTGAATGTTAAAGTTGATGTTGTACCTGATTCTGCCCTTGAACGTATTTCAAGAAAAGTATATTCAGGAAAGAACAGACCATCTGAGGCCACAAAAAAACAGTTAGAAACAGCAATTGAAGATTCATATAAGAGATTGCTCCATCCTTCAATTGAAAATGAATCTCTTCATATGGCTAAAGAAAAAGCGGATGTTGAGGCTATACGTGTTTTTGGAGAGAACCTTAGACAACTTTTGCTCGCTCCTCCTTTGGGCCAAAAAAGGGTTCTCGCTATCGACCCTGGTTTTCGTACCGGCTGTAAGGTGGTGTGTCTTGACGCACAGGGCGCTTTGCTTCATAATGATACTATTTATCCGCATCCTCCTGTAAATGAGAAGATTATTGCCATGAAAAAAATATCTTACATGGTTGAGGCATATAAAATTGAGGTTATTGCAATAGGTAACGGTACGGCTGGAAGAGAAACAGATGCGTTTATTAAAAAAATTGCTTTACCAGATGGGATAAAGGTTTATTCTGTTAGTGAAGATGGAGCATCGATATATTCTGCTTCAGCGTTGGCTAGAGAAGAATTCCCTGACTATGATGTGACTGTCAGAGGATCGGTGTCAATAGGAAGAAGAATAATGGATCCACTTGCCGAATTGGTTAAGATTGATCCTAAATCAATAGGAGTAGGGCAATATCAACATGATGTAGACCAAGTTCTGTTAAAAGAAACTCTTAATAATACGGTTGAAAGTTGTGTGAATAGTGTAGGAGTTAATCTCAACACTGCAAGTAAACATTTGTTAAGCTACATTTCCGGCATAGGTCCGACTTTAGCACAGAATATTGTTGAGCATAGAACTATAAATGGACCTTTTTATTCTAGAAAAGAGCTTTTGAAGGTGAAAAGGTTGGGGGGAAAAGTTTATGAGCAATGTGCCGGATTTTTACGTATTCCCGGAGCAAAGAATCCTCTTGATAACTCTGCCGTACATCCTGAAAGATATTCTCTTGTTGAAAATATGGCAAAAGATCTTGATGTATCAGTTCGGGATCTGATAGCAGATTCTCAAAAACGTGCATCTATTGATGTCAAAAAATATGTTTCTCAAGATGTTGGTCTTCCTACTTTGAATGATATTATGTCAGAACTTGCAAAACCGGGAAGAGATCCACGTTCAATAATAAAAGTTTTTGAATTTTCTTCGGATATACAGACAATTGAAGATGTGCAGGTGGGAATGATTTTACCGGGAATAGTTACCAATATTACAAATTTCGGTGCTTTTGTAGATATAGGCATTAAACAGAACGGTTTAATCCACGTATCACAGATGTCTGATAAATTTATCTCCAATCCGGCTGATATTTTGAAAATACACCAGCATCTTCAGGTAAAAATCGTCAATATTGATATTAAACGTGAAAGAATAGGGCTTTCATTGAAAGGATTACAAAATTAAAATATTACATTTGAATAATATTAGACAGTATATGAACAACGACAAGAAGATAGTAATAATACCTACTTACAACGAGAAAGAAAATATTGAGAAGATAATCAGAAAGGTAAGGTCCCTTGAAGAAAACTTTCATTTAATAATCATTGACGATGGTTCACCTGATGGTACAGCTGACATTGTAAAATCACTTCAGAATGAATTTTCCGATTCTTTGTTTATACTTGAACGTAATGGAAAACAGGGATTAGGAACAGCTTATATTGCCGGATTCAATTGGGCAATAGAGCATAAATATGATTATATTATAGAAATGGATGCAGATTTCTCACATAATCCAGATGATTTGCCTCTTTTATATAAAGCCTGTGCACTTGAAGGTGCCGATTTGGCTATCGGGTCGAGATACTGTAAAGGAATAAGTGTTATAAATTGGCCTATAGGACGTGTTATAATGTCTTACTATGCTTCTGCATATGTTCGTTTAGTTTTACATATGAAAGTGTATGATACTACTGCCGGTTTTAAATGCTATCGAAGGAGAGTTCTTGAAACTATAGATTTTTCCAGGATAAAAATGAAAGGATACGGTTTTCAGATTGAAATGAAATATGTTACTTACAAATTGGGCTTTAAAATAGTTGAAGTGCCGATTATTTTTGTTGATCGAACTGAAGGTACTTCAAAAATGAGCAGCGGGATTTTTGGGGAAGCCTTTGGGGGAGTTTTAAAGCTTCGATTTAGAAAAATTTACCCCGCAAAAAAATAAAGAACGTTTTGAAAATACTTATTAAAAACGGTACAATAATAAATGAGGGGCTATCTTTTAAGGGTAGCCTTTTTATAAATGGAGAGATAATTTCCGAAATTATCCCCCAAGTAGGATTTTATGATGGAAGAGATGTGGATATTGTACAGTATAATGATAAGATTAAATCATTTGAGTCTGAGGCAGACAAGGTAGTTGATGCGGAAGGATTATGCATTGCACCGGGGATTATTGATGATCATGTTCATTTCCGCGAGCCAGGGGCAACACATAAGGGATCAATTGAGAGTGAAAGCGCAGCGGCTGTTTTGGGTGGTGTTACATCATATATGGATATGCCAAACAACATACCTCCTGCATGTTCTTTATTACAAGTTGAGGACAAGTTTAAGATAGCGTCCCGGAATTCGTATGCTAACTACTCGTTTTATCTTGGTGCTAATAACGATAATATTTGTGAAATAATTAATGTTGATAAAAAGAGGGTTTGCGGTATAAAGGTTTTCATGGGATCATCTACAGGAAATATGATGATATATGATCCGATTGCTCTTGAGCAAATTTTTGCAAAGTCTCCTATATTAATTGCTACACATTGCGAAGAAGAGAAAATTATAAAAGAAAACCTTGAAAAGGCAAAATTACGCTTTGGAGTTGATATTCCATTTTCTGAGCACCCGAATATCAGGTCAAGAGAGGAATGCATGGAATCAACTCGTAAGGCATTAAAGCTAGCCTTAAAATATAGTTCCCGTCTTCATATTCTTCACGTAAGTACAAAAGAAGAAATAGATATGATCAGCGAGGCTAAAGCGGTCAACCTAAAAATTTCCGGTGAAATATGTGTACATTATTTGTGGTTTAATGATTCAGATTATGAAAAATATGGTTCCAAAATAAAATGCAATCCGGCTATAAAGAGTAAGGAAGATATGATTGCTCTCCGTAATGCATTGAAAAGGGGATCAATTTCTGTTTTGGGTACTGATCATGCACCTCATCTTGAATCTGAAAAGAGAACAAGTTATCTGGATGCTCCATCCGGGCTCCCTTTAGTTCAGTTCTCGCTTCAAATGATGTTGGAGTTATACAAAAAAAAGGTATTCAAAATTGAAGAAGTAGTTGATAGGATGTCACATTCCCCTGCTAATTGTTTTAAAATAAAAGATAGAGGATTTATCAGAGAGGGATATTATGCCGATCTTGTGCTTTTTAACCTCAATAAACCATCTATAGTTGTACCTGCATCACGTTGTGGATGGTCTCCGTTTGATTCTTTCAGTACCTCCGTTGTACATACATTTGTGAATGGTACACAGGTCGTTGAAGATAGCTCCTTGACAGGTTTAAAAGCAGGTATGGAATTAAGATTTGAGATAGATTAAATTTGATGAAAGAGAAAGCATCATTCATTTATATTTACATATCAATAGCTATCATCCTTTGGGGATTCTCATTTGTGTGGACAAACGAACTGTTGATTTACGATGTCCCGATATTCATATTTATTTTCATGAGAATGGTGCTTGCCGGTACAATAATGTTCGTTTTTTCAAAGATTACCGGAAAACTTCAAAAGGTTGATAAAAGTGATTGGAGATGGTTCTTTCTTATGGCATTTTTTGAACCATTTATCTATTTTATTGGTGAATCCTATGGATTAAAGATAACAAACTCAGCTACTCTTGCTGCAGTAGTTATTGCAACTATACCTATTTTTACTTTGATAATAGAGCAGAGATTATATAAGGCAAGACTTTCTCTGTTTAATAAGGCAGGTGTCTTTCTTACTCTTCCTGGTATTGTTCTTTTTGTTTGGAGTGGAGATGGTATAAAAGCCGATTACTATTACGGTATAATGTTTCTTTTACTGGCTGTATTTGGCTCAGTGGGTTATACGGCGGTATGTAAGAAACTTACATGCAAATATAACGCAATAACAATCACTACATACCAGTTTATCCTTGCAGCTCTTTTTTTTCTAATTCCTTTTCTGTTTTTCGGATTGCCGAAATGGAGCCCTGAATACCTTTCATTTAAAGTATTGAAACCTTTAATGTTATTGGCAGTTTTAGCTTCATGTTTTGCCTTTGTTCTATATGTAAAAGCTATTGATAAGCTTGGAATGACTAAGGCAGCTATCTTTACAACACTTATTCCTGTTGTTTCTGCTGTAGGTGCATTTTTTACAGGGCAAGAAACCTTCTCATGGCAACAGATATG
>JBAXYG010000014.1:0-13654 GCA_041670905.1 Bacteroidales bacterium | reverse complement strand
TTGGTATAGGTGCTTTTATTATCCCTGTTTTTCTTGGTGCTGTTTCGGTATATTGTCTAAGAATCAAGAAAGTCAAATTGATTCGTCTTTTTTTTATAATATTATCAGGTGCGATTGTTTTTTCTGTTCTGTTTTCTTATATTTTTAGTTTTACTTCCTTGGATTCCATGTTCGGAAAAGGAGCTGGTGGTTCATACGGCTATTTTGTAAATCAATGGCTTTGTGCCATGCTTGGAAATGTCGGAGCCGGAGGGGTATTACTTCTAGTACTCTTTATTTGGCTTACTCTACTTTCCAAAAAAGTAGCTATTAAGTTTGATAATATCATGTTTAAAACTTTTCATAGTCGTGATAAGTCTTATAATCAGGATATTAAATCAGATGTGGAGCAAATGGAAGATATGGGGCCTGATGTTCCTGAAATTATTGAGGAAGTTGTTGAAGATAGTGATGATGAGTTAAGAATGGAAACTGAAGATAATGAAAAAGCCGAACTTATTGAGCAGAAGAAAACAACTGATGTGAGAGATAAGGAGGTAGAATTGGTTGTTGAAAAAAATGACAATGACTTTTTTTCTAATTTGTCTGAAGATGAAAAGGCTCGTCTTTTTGATCCGCGTCTAGATTTGCCATCCTACAAACAGCCGCCTTTATCATTGCTTGAAGATTATCGCGAACAATGGTATGAAGTATCCAGAGATGAGTTGGATAAAAATAGGATAAAGATTGTAAATGCTCTTGCCAACTATAAGATAAAAGTTGATAGAATTGTTGCAAAAATGGGTCCTACAGTTACTTTGTATAAGATAAAGTTAGCTGATGGTGTGAGGATTGCACAAGTTAAAAGACTTGAAGAAGATATTGCATTATCTCTTGCCGCAAAAGGCGTTCGTGTCATAACTTTGACAGATGCCATCGGTATTGAAGTTGCAAACGAAAAGCCAAGTATTGTTGCCTTAAAGTCGGTTTTGAATTCTCCTAAATTTAAGGCTGCCGACATGGAACTTCCCATAGCCCTTGGTATTACTGTTACTAATGAGCCTTTCTTTATTGATCTTGAGAAAATGCCTCACCTATTGATAGCTGGTGCGACAGGTATGGGTAAATCAGTAGGTTTAAATGCAATAATAGCTTCTTTGCTATATACAAAACACCCTTCTGAAATGAAGTTTGTTATGGTAGATCCAAAGAAGGTAGAACTTTCTCTTTATTATAAAATAGAGAAACATTTTCTTGCAATGCTTCCCGATGCCGATAAAGCGATTATTACTGATACTCAGAAAGTCATTTTTACCTTAAAATCTCTTTGTCAGGAGATGGAGCACAGGTATGATTTACTTGAGATGGCTGATGTGCGTAAAATAAGGGAGTATAATGAAAAATTTCTTTCCCGTCGTCTTAATCCTAATAAGGGACACTCTTTTCTCCCTTATATTGTTGTTGTTATTGATGAATTTGCAGATTTGCTTATTACTGCAGGTCGTGAAATAGAAGAACCTATTGCTCGTCTGGCACAAAAGGCTAGGGCTGTAGGAATACATCTTGTGATTGCAACGCAGAGGCCTACAACAGATGTTATTACCGGTACTATAAAAGCAAATTTCAATTCTCGCATTGCTTTCAAGGTGAATTCCATGGTTGATTCCAAGACAATTCTTGATCAGACCGGTGCAAATCGTCTGATAGGACGTGGTGATATGCTTGTAATATCTCCCGGTTCGGATATGACTCGTGTTCAGTGTGCGCTTATAGATACACAGGAAATTAAAAATCTCACTAATTATATAGGGTCTCAGCGTGGTTATTCTCATGCTTTTTATCTTCCTGAATATGTAGATAATGACTCTGCAGAAGGTATTGGGGAAGTTGATTTGAGAAAGAGAGATAAACTTTTTGAGGATGCCGCAAAGATTGTAGTGCAATATCAGCAGGGGTCCACTTCTCTTATTCAAAGGAAGTTAAATATAGGTTATGCAAGATCAGGCAGAATTATAGATCAGCTTGAGGCCGCAGGTATTGTAGGTCCGTTTGGAGGCAGTAAAGCCAGATCGGTGCTCGTTTCCGACTTTGATTCACTTGACAAGATTATTACATCATTAGACCATTATTAGAATTGCACGATAGTTGATTGTTGTTAAATTATGAATATTTTTTTTAAAGTAGTATTGTTGCCTATTCTTTTTTATGAAGCATTGTTTTTTACTTTATCTGCACAAGATCAGGTTAATCTTTTATCAATGATAAATAAGATGGGTAGTGTAAAGGTGGAATACACAATTACTGGGAAAAACAGTTCTGATGTTCAATTCATTAAACAATCAGGAATCGTTGATATTCAGGGGAATAATTATACTATCACTACCAATGGAATGAGTGTTTTTTGTAATAGTGTTGTCAGATGGATATTTTCTACTAAGACTGAGGAGTTGGTGATTGTTAATAATGATATGTTATCATCAAATCCTATCGACAATCCTTTACTATTTCTTTCTTCTTCAATGGTCACTAAAAGTGAGTCTGGTAAGATACTAATAACGTATAAGGCTGAAGATGGATCTGTTTTTTTTGTAGAAATCAACAAAATTGAGAAGATGGATGAACCATGGGCTGAAGATCATTTTGTATTTGATGTTGAAAAATGTTCTGATAATGTGATTATTACTGATTTGCGTAATAATTCCGGTACGAAAATCAAATAATTTTTTCACTTTTGAATACTTCTATAATAGAGGGATAGGTGTCAGCCAGATATTCAGATAGGGAAGACTTTGCAACCCAAGTTGCTTTCTTTATATCCTCTTCTGTCTGTGGAACAAGATTTGAAGGAGCATTGTATAGCATCTTATACCAATATGTATGTTTTAGGCAGAAATTTCCATTCATGTGATAGCAATGGTGAGTAACGCAAATCAGGTTTTTTAATGTAAGATTGCTGATTCCGGTCTCTTCTTCAACTTCTCTTATTGAGCAGGTTTTAATATCTTCTCCATCTTCCAGTTTCCCTTTTGGCAAGTCCCAGATTCCGTTTCTATAGATAAGTAGATAATCACCGGCACGATTTTTTACCAATCCTCCACCTGCATTTATCTCAGTGAAAGTACTGCAAAGTGTGTTGAATGTACCTTCTTCATCAGATGTGGGGATATACAGTTTAGATATAGTAGTGGCTTTGTCAAAAAAATCTGGCAAAGTTTTAATAACTTCGGGGTCAGTACAACTTATTATTAAAATATTTGGATCATCCAAAGATTGCTTGTCAGGTGAGCATACTGTTATACTGCGTTTTTCAAAATGAATGCGGCGCATTAAATGAAATTGTTTTTTTATTATCTTTGTACAAAGATAACTAGTTATTATGAATTCAGTAGAAAAAAAAGTTGCTCAATATTTATTAAAGATTAATGCAGTTCAATTAAGACCTGCTGAACCTTTTACTTGGGCTTCGGGGTGGAAATCCCCAATTTATTGCGATAATAGAAAAATATTATCGTATCCTAAAATAAGGACAGAAATTTGCCAATATATTGTTGATACTGTTAAACAGTATTTTGGTAATGTTGATATTATTGCCGGTGTTGCAACCGGAGCAATAGCATTTGGAGTATTGGTTGCTGCTTCAATGAATAAACCATTCATTTATATCAGACCAAAAGCCAAAGATCATGGCCTTGGTGCCAGAATTGAAGGTGATTTACCCAAAGGAGCAAATGTGGTTATTATTGAAGATTTAATTTCTACGGGCATGAGTTCTCTTTCTGCTGCCGATTGTGTTACAAAATCAGGAGGAAATGTTGAAGGTATGGTAGCAATATTTTCGTATAATTTTCCTAAATCGAGAAGAGCTTTTGAATATGCCGATGTTGAATTGCATACGCTTTCTAATTATGATGCTCTTATTGATGAAGCTGTAGCACAAAATTATATTGATGAAACAGATATTGAAGTGTTAAAGGATTGGCGATTCAAACCTGATACATGGGATATAATTTGATATTATGGTTGAAGAAGTAAGAGGAAAAACGATTGTTTTAGATAAACCTCCACAGGTAATATATTCTGCTTTTTCCGATATGCGGAATATATTGGCAAATATTCCTGAAGATAAGAGAGATAGTGTAAAATTTGATTCAGATACTATTTTAACTAAGATACAAGGTTTTGAGATTGGTTTAAGAGTGCGGGAGAGAATACCATTCTCCAAAATAAATTTTGAACAATATGGCAATTCTCCATTTCCATTTTCTGTTACATTGCATATATCTTCTACTGATGATGGAAAAACAAATTTCTATATTGAATTACGAGCTGAGCTCAATTCTTTTATGAAAATGATGATAGGGGGAAAGTTGCAGGAACTGGTGGATAAGATTACAGAGCAGTTTGCAACTGCTTCCACAAGTCAAATGCCTCAGGATATTACTACATATGTATCCTGATGATTTTAGATACAATCTTAAGGCTTTTTTCGGAGAGAAAGTAGCGTTGGACCTTTTGAAAAGTCTTGATTGTGATCCTGTTATTTCAATAAGGAGAAACCCTGATAAAATTTCCTTTGAAGATTTATGCTCACATTTTGGAGATAGTATAAACGGATTTGTTCCTTGGTGCTCTGATGGTATATATTTAAAAAAAAGGCCTAATTTCACTTTAGATCCATTTTTTCATAGTGGAGTTTACTATGTTCAAGAGGCATCATCAATGTTCATAGAGTCACTTTTTTTATATATAAAAAAGGATAATATGAGAATTCTTGATTTGTGTGCTGCTCCAGGAGGAAAAAGTACACATATTTGTTCTTTGATGAGTTCAAATTCCATACTTATTTCAAATGAAGTGATTCGCTCACGGTCCGCTACACTTGCAGAAAATATTGCAAAGTGGGGGAAACCCAATATTTTGGTTACAAACAATGATCCCGAGGAATTCAAGCAGTTGGACTCCTATTTTGACCTTTTGCTTGTTGACGCTCCATGTTCTGGGGAAGGAATGTTTAGAAAAGATAGAAATGCTGTAAATGAATGGTCTATGCGGAATGTAGAACTTTGTGCAGCAAGGCAAATGAGAATTCTTTTTGACATATGGCCGACATTGAAAAACGGAGGGTATCTGATATACTCAACATGTACTTTCAATAAATATGAGAATGATGAAAATATAGCCAGAATATGCAAAGAACTTGGGGGTGAAGTTGTTGATATTCCTGTTCCTGATGGTGTATTAAGAACCGAAAAAGGGGGATATCAGTTTATACCTGGAAGAATAGAGGGTGAAGGGTTCTTCTGTGTACTTATCCGTAAAAACGGGGAATTAAAATCCAATTTCAGAATACCTAAATCTAAAGTAAAGTCTCTTGGAAGTAATGATTTTATTCAAAAAGGATATGTTCTTTCTTTGAAAGGAGAAATGCTAAAAGCCTATCCTGAACATCTTTTCAATGAGATGGCTTTTATTGAATCTGTAATAAAAATGATACATTCTGGAGTTGCAGTAGCTACCAACAAAGGGAAAGATCTTATTCCGGAAGCAGATCTTGCACTTTCAAACATAATAAACAAGGAGACTTTTTATTCGGAAAATGTGACTTATGATGAATCTTTGAAATTTCTGGCAAAAGAGCCGTTGGTTTTTAACGGGAATCCTAAAGGGTATCTGTTGTTGTCTTATAAAAAAATTCCAATCGGATTTGTAAAAAATCTTGGTAGCAGAAGCAATAATCTTCATCCGCAGGCAAGGCGAATAAGGATGGATATCCATAAAATTCATGAGGTCCATTATTCTCAGAACGAATAATAGACCCCATTACTTAACCTAAACTTAAACTATGAAAAACTTCAACTACTTAATAACAAAATGTATGCCATCGTTATTTAACGATTCTCAATTTTGCGAATTTCAACAGTAGAGTTTTTTTGCCTCCGTTTTTAAAATTAACGACTGCTTTTCTGTTTAAATCATTACCTTCAAAAGATATAATTGACCCAAACCCAAATCTATCGTGTTCTACTTGTTGGCCTACTTCTAATTTGAATATAGGATCTGCAATGAAATCGGGATTGGGTTGATGTGTAACTGAAGAACGGGAAAATGCCGGTTGAGTTGTATAGCTTCTTCTCTCCTGTTGTGTATTAGATGTTGTCCTGCTTTGGGTTGTATTATAGTCATTTCTTCTTGATAAAAAAGATGAAATTTCTACATCATCATTCATATCAAGAGAACTATTCATGTATTGTTTGTCTATTTCACATAAAAATCTACTTACATGATTACTCTCTCTTTGACCCCACTTCATCCTGTTTTTTGAGTATGAAACGGTGATACATTTTTTAGCCCGCGTTAGAGCAACATAAAAGAGTCGCCTCTCTTCTTCTATATCCTCCGGCTTTCCATTTTTACTTCCGGAAGGAAACAGATTTTCTTCCATTCCAGCTATATATACGTAAGAAAATTCCAATCCCTTCGAAGCATGGACAGTCATGAGAGTTATTTTGTTTGATGACTCCTTATCCTGTTCGTCTTCTTTTTCAACCTCAGAAAGAAGGACTATGTTTTCAAGGTATTCGCCCAATGTTACGATTGTATCCGGGCCATATTCCTCTTCGGATAGTTCTTTTCTCATTTCCTTTTCCTCTTCGACATAGTCTTTTATACTGTTGAAGAGTTCCTCAACATTTTCCATTTTTGCCTGTCCTTCCAAAGAGGTATCATTTTTTAATGAAATAAGTGATTCACTTACATTACCTATTTCAAGTGCCAGTTCATAAGCGTCAGTAGTGGTTGCTTTATTTGATATCTCACTAATCATAGCTGCGAAAGTCCTCATTTTGGATAGGGCTGCATGTTTCAATCCGGTTTCTGTTAAAATTACATTATCCAGTGATAGTGATTCGTATAGAGATAATCCATTTTTTCTTGCTGCATCCGTCAGATAACCCATTGAAGTATCACCTATTCCACGGGCAGGAAAATTAATAACTCTTCTAAATGCTTCGTCATCTTTAGGATTGACAAGAATTCTAAAATATGAGAGCATATCCTTAACTTCTGCTCTATCATAAAAAGAGTAACCGGCATATACCTTGTAAGGCAGGTTTCTCTTCCTTAAAGCTTCTTCAATTGCTCGTGACTGAGCATTTGTTCTGTAAAGTACCACAAAATTATCATAAGAAGTTTTATCAGTATAGATCTTTTCCACTATTGAAGATGCTATGAGATAACCCTCTTCTTGTTCAGTGAATGCCTTTATTATTGTTATTTTATCTCCAATTGAGGCTTTTGAAAAGCACTCTTTTTTCAATCTGTTTGTATTTTTTGATATTAGGCTGTTAGCTGCGTTAACAATTGTTTGTGTGGATCTGTAATTCTGTTCAAGACGGAATTCTTGTGCTTCAGGGTAGTCTTTTTTGAAATTAAGTATATTTTCTATTCTAGCACCTCTGAATCCATATATGCTCTGTGAATCATCTCCTACAACACAAATATTTCGATGTTTTTCAGAAAGTTTTTTTAAAATAAGGTATTGTGAATAGTTTGTATCTTGGTATTCGTCTACCATTATATATCTGAACTGATCACGTATTATTTCAAGAGAGCTTGGGTGATCTCGGAATAAAATGTTGGTATTGAGAAGAATATCATCAAAATCCATTGCACCTGCAGTTTTGCATTTTTTTGCATATAAAGAATAGATATCACATATTCTGCCTTTTCTTGAGGCCATATCATTTTCAATCAGAGTAGGATTGTTTCTGTAGGCTTCGGCACTGACTAGATTGTTTTTAGCCATAGATATTCTTGAAAGAATATCGTTTGCCTTATATGTTTTGTCATCAAGATCAAGCTCTTTGATACATAATCTTATTGCACTTCTGGAGTCTGACTGATCATAGATAGTAAATTGGTCCGGATATCCCAAAAGTTGAGCATTTCCTCTTAAAAAGCGTACAAAAATTGAATGGAAAGTTCCCATCCAAATCCATTTAGCTTTGTCTGCTCCAACAATTGAAGCTATTCGTTCTTTCATCTCGTTTGCGGCCTTCTTTGTGAAAGTAAGAGCAAGTACTTTGCTTGGTGGGCATCCCTGTTCTAGAATTTTAGCTATTCTGTGAGTTAGAACTTTTGTCTTGCCGGAGCCTGCTCCGGCAATAATAATAGATGCTCCCTCAGTATGTCTAACGGCCTCATCCTGAGCTGTATTAAGCCCCTCTATGATAATATTCCCATCATTCTTCATAATGCTACAAATATATACTGAAAAATACTAAAACAAAGTTTAATTTTCCCTTTTTTATGTATAACTTTGCGCCCTCATTTGTAAATAATTTATTGTTAAACAAATATATAATGTTAGACCACATTAGATTAAAGAAGGGTTTGAATATACCGTTAAAAGGGGAGGCCTTTCAAAAAATCACAAAAACAGTTGTCTCAGACGTTATTGCCGTTAAGCCCACTGATTTTGTAGGATTAATTCCTAAAGTTTTGGTCAGCGAGGGAGATTCTGTTGAGGCTGGTACGCCAATTTTTGCAGACAAAAAACGTCCTGAGATAGTATTTTGTTCACCTTGCAGTGGTGTTGTTGATGCCATTGTTCGTGGAGAAAAGAGAAAGTTGATGGAAATTCGCATTAAAGCGGATGCATGTACAAAATATATTAGGTATGATGTGCCTAAAGTTGAGTCTGTAAATAAAGGAGAAATAATAAATCTTTTGTTAAAAAGCGGATTGTGGGCATGTATAAAACAGAGACCTTATGGGATTGTTGCAAATCCTGAAGTAACTCCAAAATCGATTTTTATTTCCGGAATGAATACCGCTCCACTTGCAGCTGACTTGGATTTTGTATTAGAAAAGGAGTTTGAAATTTTACAAGTAGGCATAAATGTACTTGCTAAATTGACTAAAGGGGGTGTACATTTATCACTGGATGCTTCAAATTATGCCAGTACTGATCTTCACAAGTTTAATAACATAATTTATCATTCATTTTCTGGGCCACATCCGGCAGGGAATGTGGGAGTTCAGATTAATCATATAAGTCCTATAAATAAAGGAGAGGTGGTTTGGACTGTTGACTTACATCTGCTTGTCGCTATAGGTAAATTATTTGTGAACGGCGTATACGATATGAGCAGAATAGTAGCTATTACCGGTCCTCGTGCGATAAATCCTTCATACATTAAATGTGTGTCCGGAATGTCAATGAATGATATATCCGAATATGTTGATAATGAAAAAGGTGATGTACGTATTATAAGTGGTGATATTCTTTCAGGTGAAGATGTGGGTTCTGAAGGTTTTTTGGGGTTTAATAATAACCAGATTACTATTTTACCTGAAGGCAATTATTATGAGATGTTCGGATGGGTAAAGCCATTCAGATTGAAAAAATTCAGTATTTCACGCACTTATTTTTCATGGTTGACGCAAAAGAAAAAATATGAGATGGATACTAATACAAATGGGGGAGAGAGAGCTTTTGTGGTTTCTGATGTATACTCAAAGGTATTGCCGATGGATATTTATCCTGTTTATCTGTTTAAGGCAATTATGGCTGAGAACATAGATAAAATGGAACAGCTTGGAATATATGAAATCATTGAAGAGGATGTAGCGCTTTGTGAATTTGTTTGTCCTTCAAAAATTAATATCCAATCAATAGTAAAGAAGGGCATTGATATGATGATTAGAGAAATGGAATAAATGGAATACTATGAATGCATTAAGAAAACATATTGATAAGATAAAACCTAATTTTGCCAAAGGGAGTAAATTAGGTTTTTTGAATTCGACTTTTGATGCTTTTGAGAGCTTCTTGTTTGTTCCAAACAAGGTAACAAAGGGTGGTTCCCATGTAAAGGACAGTGTTGATTTGAAAAGGATTATGACAGCTGTTATCATATCTGTGCTTCCGGCAGTACTTTTTGGTATGTGGAACATAGGATATCAACATAATCTGGCGATTGGTGGTGATATGGGATTTTGGCCTATTGTATTGTATGGCTTTTTAAAGATTCTTCCATTGTATCTGGTTTCATATATTGTAGGTCTTGGTATAGAATTTACTTCTGCTCAGATTAGAGGTCATGAGGTAAATGAAGGATATTTAGTCACAGGTATGTTGATTCCGCTTATTGTTCCGGTAAGTATTCCGTTATGGATGCTTGCATTAGCAGTTGCTTTTGCGGTTATTATTGGGAAAGAGGTTTTTGGTGGCACGGGGATGAATATATGGAATCCTGCACTTTTAGCCAGGGCTTTTCTTTTCTTTGCTTATCCAGGACATATGACAGGTGACAAGGTTTGGGTTGCAGGACTTCAGAAAGATGCCATAGTTGACGGTTTTTCTGGTGCAACTCCATTGGCTCAGATTAGTGATGGATTAGGTTCCATTCAATACTCTTTTTCTGATATGTTCTTTGGCTTTATTCCAGGGTCAGTTGGGGAAACTTCTACTTTAGCAATTCTTATTGGAGCTTTCATTCTTATATATACTGGGGTTGGCAGTTGGAAGATAATGTTTTCATGTGTATTGGGAGCATTAACAATCGGGTTTATTGCCAATATTTTTGCACTTAGTGAAGCTTCAATTCTTGCCGTTCCTGCTTATTATCATTTAGTTATGGGTGGCTTTGCATTTGGTGCTGTGTTTATGGCAACTGATCCGGTAAGTTCTGCTCAAACTGAAAAAGGAAAATGGATTTATGGTTTTCTAATTGGTGCATTTGCAGTTACAATCAGATTATTCAATCCAGGATATCCTGAAGGAATGATGCTTGCTATATTGCTTATGAATACATTTGCACCTTTGATTGACTATTATGTTGTTGAAGGAAATATCAAGAAAAGACTTAAAAGAGCAAAAACTGTATAGCCATGAATAAAAATAGTAATTTATATACGATTATATACTCAACCATATTGGTGGTTGTAGTAGCCGGCATACTTGCTTTTGTATCTTCTTCGTTAAAATCAAAACAACAAGATAATGTTGCTTTGGAAAAGATGCAAAGTATTCTTTCTGCCGCTAATTTAGGATCAGAAGCTGATGTTGTTGCTGATAAGGCCTCATATATCAAAGATTTGTATGCTAAGCACATTACAAATTCATATATATTAAACAATCATGGGACTGTGATTCCTGGTGAAGCTTTTCAAGTTGATCTTAAGTCACAGTATCAAATAATTAAAAAGATAATGGAAGCTGATGATACTCAACTTTCAAAATTGAAATCTCAGTTGTTGCTTCCTGTATATGTTTGTACAATAGATAATCAGGTTTTAAATATTTTTCCATGTTATGGCGCTGGTCTTTGGGGCCCAATTTGGGGATATATTTCTGTGAAAGATGATTATCAGACAGTCTATGGCGCAGTTTTCGATCACAAGAGTGAGACTCCTGGTTTGGGTGCCGAAATAGCTAAGCCTAAGTTTTATGATCAATTTGATGGTAAAAAACTTTTCAAAGATGATTCATTCATTTCAATTTCTATCGTAAAAGGTGGAGGACAAATTAATAATCCTTATGGAGTTGATGCTATTTCCGGGGGAACAATTACAAGCAGATCTCTGGAGAAAACTATTGCAAGTTGGTTGAAGGAGTATTTACCTTATTTTGATATTAAAAGAGAAGCGATACGAGCGGAAAATTCACCATGTGAGGGTGGAACTTGTACCTTAGATACACTGATTGTGGTGGAACCTGTTAAATAATAGATGTGATGAACAAAGATATTTACAAAAAACCTATTTTTAAATCCAATCCTATTACGGTATTGGTTTTAGGTGTCTGTTCTGCTTTGGCGGTTACGGTTCAACTTAAAGGAGCTTGTGTAATGGCGCTTTCCGTTACTATTGTAACAGGCTTTTCAAGTTTGCTGATTTCTATGATTAGGGAATCCATTCCTAATCGTATCAGAATAATTGTACAATTGGTTATTGTTGCAATGTTGGTGATTCTTGTGGATCAGTTACTCAAAGCTTTTGCATATGACGTCAGTAAACAATTATCAGTATATATTGGTCTTATTATTACAAACTGTATTATAATGGGCAGAATTGAAGCATTTGCTCTTAATAATAAACCTTTACCCTCATTTGTTGATGGTTTGGCAAACGGGTTTGGATATGGAATGGTGATTATAATAGTAGCTTTCATTCGTGAATTGTTAGGTTCAGGTATGCTTTTCGGATATCAAATAATACCGCAAAGTTGGTATATAATAAATGGCGGTTTTTATGAGAATAACGGTCTAATAATTTTACCTCCAATGGCACTTATTATATTAGGATGTATAGTATGGGTACAAAGGAGTATTCAAAAAGATTTACAGGAAAAATAGATTAAAAAGTCATGCAAGATTATATAAATATATTTGTAAAGTCGATTTTTGTCGACAATATGATATTCGCATTCTTCTTGGGAATGTGTTCATACCTCGCTGTATCAAAAAATGTTAAAACCGCAAAAGGATTGGGCATTGCTGTAGTATTTGTTCTTTCTATTACCGTACCTGTGAACTTCTTGTTGGATAAGTATGTTTTACAGCCTGGGGCTTTGACATGGTTATCAGAAGATTTAGCAACTACTGATTTGAGTTTTCTGAGTTTTATAGTTTTTATTGCAGTTGTTGCTGCAATAGTTCAAGTTGTTGAAATGGTTGTTGAAAAATTTGCTCCTAGTCTCTATTCTTCTCTTGGGATCTTTCTTCCCCTTATTGCTGTTAATTGTGCAATTCTAGGTGGTTCTTTGTTTATGCAAGAGAGAGGTTATGAGAATATTGGTGAGGCATTCACATTTGGTTTTGGTTCAGGTATCGGTTGGTTTCTAGCTATAATAGCTATAGCAGCTATCCGGGAAAAGCTTGCTTACTCAAATGTGCCGAAGCCACTTAAAGGACTTGGTATTTCTTTCATAATTACCGGATTAATGGGGATTGCATTTATGAGTTTCATGGGTATTCAATTATAGGAGGATTGGGAAAAATGGATATTACAACATTGGTTATCGCTGTAGCTGTTTTTTTTGTTATTATAATTATTTTAGTTTCTCTTTTACTTTTTGCAAAAGCAAAATTAGTATCTTCAGGTAACGTAAAAATAAATATAAATAACGGTGAGAAAGAATTAGAAGTTTCAGCCGGGTCATCTCTTTTGGCTACTTTGGCTGAACAAAAAATATATCTTCCTTCAGCTTGTGGCGGTGGAGGAACATGTGGAATGTGCAAGTGTCAGGTTCTTTCAGGAGCAGGAGAAATTCTACCGACTGAAGTGGGCTTTTTTAGTCGTAAACAGCAACAAAACAACTGGAGGCTTGGTTGCCAGGTAAAGGTTAAAGATAATATAGAGATTCTTATTCCAGAATCAATACTTGGTATTAAAAAATATGAGTGTGAAGTTATTTCTAATCACAATGTAGCTACTTTTATTAAGGAATTTGTGGTTAAACTTCCTGAGGGTGAACATCTTAATTTCCGTTCAGGCGGTTATATCCAGATAGATATTCCTAAATGTGAAGTTGATTATAAGGATATGAATATTGAAAAAGAATATAGCGAAGATTGGGATAAGATGAAGTTATGGGATTTACATATGAAGAATCCTGAACCTACATATCGTGCTTACTCTATGGCAAATCACCCTGCTGAGGGTAATATTA
>JBAXYG010000013.1:0-14358 GCA_041670905.1 Bacteroidales bacterium | reverse complement strand
TCATAAATCTCGCTCGATGGAAAAATAAATCCATACTCTTTAGCATGGGCAATCAATTTTTTAAATACTTCTTCTTGTGTCATATTTTAAATTATTCATCAATTCTTTAACAAAACCTCTCTGCTCAATCTGAGGATGTGGAACCGTCAGCCTTTTTGTTGATATTTTTTCATCATTAAACAATAAAATATCAATATCTATTATCCTTGATTCATATTTTCTACTTCCGTCTTCATTATATCGAGGCAGATGAACTCTTCTTCCCATCTCAATCTCTATTTTCTGACAAATATCCAATAAATCTTCAGGTAAAATCTCTAAATCAAAAGCAACCACCTGATTTAAAAAATCATCGCCGATAAATCCTACTGCTTTAGTTATTAAAAACTCAGACTCAACAAAACACGTTCTAAGTCCTTTTTTATTAAGAGCTATACGCAATTTTTCTTTTGCATCGACTATATTCTTTTTTATATCTCCAATATTAGTTCCAAATAATAAGTATATCATATTATAACATGCCAAGATCTAAAAGAGCCTCTTCACTGATCATACTTTTATTCCAAGCAGGATCGAAAACCAATTCTATTGAAACATCCGTAATACCGGGAACATCTTTAACTGCCTGAGCAACATTATCAACAATTTCATCTGCCATCGGACATCCTGGCGCAGTTAAGGTCATTTTTATAAAAGCTTTATTATTTTCATCTATATTCAATTCATATATCAGCCCCAAATCATAAATATTTGAGGGTATTTCTGGGTCGAAAACTTGTCTTAAAGCCCGAACGACATCTCTTTCTATACTACTTTTCATCTCTTGTTTTAAATGCAAGTGCATAAATTTTTATCTGTTTTATCATAGATAATAGTCCATTTGCGCGCGTGGGAGATAGATTATCCTTTAATCCTATCTTATCAATAAATGAAAAATCAGAGTTTAAAATATTTTCAGGAGTTTTTCCATTACATACTCTTATAAGCAAAGATATTATGCCTTTTGTAATAATAGCATCACTATCTGCTTTAAAAAACAGTTTTCCATCTTTATACTCGCTTACCAACCAAACCCTCGACTGACATCCGTTTATTAAATTGACATCTGTTTTATCTTTTTCATCAATTATTGGCAACTCTTTTCCAAGTTCAATTAAATACTCATATTTATCAAGCCAATCTGTGAATACAGCAAACTCTTCTATAATTTCATTTTCCATATTTTATCCTCTTAACATTGAAATTGAACGTTTCAGTGATATTATAAATTGTTCCGCCTCTTCCATTGTATTATATGGAGCTAAAGAAGCCCTTAACATTCCAGTATCTGAAAATCTTCTTATCAAAGGTTCCGCACACATCAACCCTGATCTTACTGCAATTCCCATTTTATCAATGATTTGAGCAATATCGGTAGGATGAACGCCTTCTACGGTAAAAGAAAACAAGGCAATTTTATCTTCAATTTTTTTTGGTGTACCTAAAATTTTAAGACCTTCTATTTTATTTAACTCTTCAAATAAAAATAAAATTAAATTTCTTTCATATTCTTGAAATAGAGAACTTTCTCTCACTTGTGCAGCAAATTTCAAAGCAGGGGAAAGACAAGACGCCCCTATAAAATTAGGAGTACCTGCCTCAAACTTCAAAGGAAGATCAGCATAAGTTGTTTTTTTAAAAGTAACCGTATCTATCATATCTCCACCTCCCATATACGGAGGAAGTTGCTCCAATAACTTCTTTTTTCCATAAAGAACACCTATTCCGGTTGGTGCATAAATTTTATGACCTGAAAATACATAAAAGTCACAATCCATCTCTTTTACTGAAAAACTTGTATGAACGATTCCCTGTGCCCCATCAATTAACACGGGGATTCCATGTGAATGAGAAATTTCAATAATCTTTTTGACCGGATTTATTATTCCAAGTACATTTGAAATATGAGCAACAGTTACCAACTTAACTTTATCACTCAACATTTCCTCCAGTTTATTAATACAAAGAATTCCATTCTCATCAACAGGTAAAATGGATAATTTCGCACCTATTTTATCACATGCTATTTGCCATGGAACAATATTTGAATGATGTTCTTCCTCAGAAATAATGATAATATCACCCTTTTTCATAAAGTGAGGAACAAAAGTATAAGCAAGCAAATTAATTGAAGCCGTTGTTCCAGATGTAAAAATTATCTCTTCTCTCTTTTCTGCTCCTAAAAAAACACGTACCTCTTCCCTTCCTTTTTCATAAAGATCTGTGGCCTCTGAACTCAATTTATGAACAGCTCTATGAATATTTGCATTTATTCCACTGCTCATCCTATTCTGAAGCTCAATAACAGATACCGGTTTATGAGATGTCGCTGCATTGTCAAAATATATCAGCGGTTTCCCATATACATTTTGTTTCAGGGCAGGAAAAAGAGATCTTATGTCTTCAACACAATTCATACTTTATCAAATATTTGATACAAAAGTAAGAAAACAAAGTTTGTTTTTAATTTATAAAAGCATAATTTTACCATAAATAGTTTATAATTATTAAAAAATGTACGATTACATCACGGGAAGGCTTGTTGAACTTAATCCAACCGAGGTAACAATTGAATGTTACGGACTAGGATATAAAGTACTTATTTCACTTCAGACGTATTCAAAAATTCAGAAGGAAAATAGCGAAAACTCTAAACTTTATATTTATCATCACTTACATGAAGATGACGAGCTTTTTTATGGATTTTATGACAAAGATGAACGAGTGATTTTTACTCATTTAATTTCTGTTTCAGGAGTTGGCCCAAATACAGCACGAATGATGCTTTCTTCAATGACTTCGGATGAAATAAAAATTGCTATCATTTCTCAAGATGTTAACAAAATAAAAAGCATTAAAGGAATTGGATTAAAAACAGCGCAACGCTTAATTCTTGAACTTAAAGATAAAGTTATAAAAGGTTCTGAATCAAAGGATTTTTCCTTTGATGCGCCAAAATTTAGCAGAACAAAAAATGAGGCATCCAGCGCACTTATTCTACTGGGATTTTCAAAACAGGCAGTTGAAAAAACACTTGACTCAATCTATAAAGACTATCCTGATAAATCTCTTGAAGAAATCATTAAAATGGCATTAAAATTACTGTAAATCAAATAAAATTGTTATATTTGTACTCCAATTTATAATTAAACTTTAAATTATTTTATTATGAATATTCCCGCTGATCTTAAATATACTAAAGACCACGAATGGGTTAAAATTGAAGATACTATTGCTACTGTAGGTATCACAGATTTTGCTCAAAGTGAATTAGGAGATATAGTTTTTGTTGATATCCAAACAGAAGGAGAAACGTTGAAGAAAGAAGAAATATTTGGAGCAATAGAAGCCGTAAAAACAGTTGCTGATGCTTTTATGCCTATTTCAGGTGAAATATTGGAAGTAAATGCTGAACTTGAAGGAGAACCTGAATTAGTCAACAACGACCCTTATGGCGCGGGATGGATGATAAAGATCAAATTTTCCGACGCTTCGGAAATTGATACCCTTCTTAGTGCTGGACAGTACAAAGAAATAATCTGATTCATAAAATCGATGTGATGTGTTTAGGGGACTAAAAGCGATTTAGTCCCCTTGTTTTTATTATTTTTTTATATTTTTGTCAATTACAAATATCTACATAAGATTCTACAACTTTTATATGGAAATTTTAAGAATATTCGATCTTTTAACAAACCTAAAAACTTCTTTTCAGGGAAAAGATGATATTTTAGCAAGAAGGGTTTATGGAAAATGGATCAAATATAGTATAGACGATTACTATAATTTATCACACCTGGTCGCTTATGGCCTTTTATCTCTTGGCTACGAAAAAGGGACTAAAGTAATCACGATGTGCAGCAACCGCCCTGAATGGAATTTTATTGACATGGGTACTGCTCTAGCAGGAATGGTTCATATCCCTGTTTATTCCACGCTTAGTCATGATGAATTTAAGCACATATTCAACCACTCTGATGCAAAAATCATTATTCTTAATAATGAATCCTTATACAAAAAAGTTTCTTCTATAATAGAAGAAATGGATACTCCTGCAAAAATTATTCTTATGGATGATTCAAAGGATAAACTTTGTATGTCCCAAATTTACTCTCTCGGAAAAGAAAATGAAAAAAAGTATGCCCCTATTATAGAAAAGAACAAAAAAGAAACCGATCCAAATGAACTCGTTTCCATTATTTATACGTCAGGTACAACCGGAATTCCAAAAGGAGTAATGCTTTCTCATAGAAATCTTACCTTTAATTCTCATGGTCACGCTGTAAAACAAGTAAAAGGATATACACACCGTATGGTAAGTTTTCTCCCTTTATGCCATGTCTATGAGCGCAGTATGAATTATGAATATCAGGAACTTGGCATAAGCATCTATTACGCAGAGAGTTTGGCTACTATTGCCTCCGATTTGGCTGATTGTCACGCAGATGGATTCTGCGCTGTCCCCCGTGTTCTTGAATTAATGTATTATAAATTTGAAGCGGCAGGAAAATCTTTAAAAGGAATAAAAAAAATAATCTACAATTGGGCTTGGAAATTTGCTAACAATTTTGATAATTATAATACAAAAAAATATTATTTATCAAAACTGAAACTGGCTGATAAACTGGTATATAGCAAATGGAGGGAAAATTTAGGCGGCCATGAAATGCTTGTTGTTTCAGGAGGCTCTTCTATTCAGGCAAAAATTGTAAGAACATTTAATGCCGCTAAATTACATATTTACGAAGGATATGGAATGACAGAAACTTCTCCAGTCATTGCTGTAAACAGTCCCGCTGAAGGAATAAATGTAATTGGCACAGTAGGTAAACCAATGGATGGAACCGAACTTAAATTTGCTGAAGATGGCGAAATATTAACACGCGGACCACATATTATGTTGGGATATTACAAAGATCCGGAATCGACCAAAAAAGTCATAGATAAAGACGGCTGGATGCATACAGGTGATATAGGATGCTTTGTTGATGGTAAATATTTAAAAATTACCGATCGCAAAAAAGAAATTTTCAAACTTTCATCAGGAAAATATGTCGCTCCACAGGTAATAGAAACCCTTCTGCGTGAATCCCCTTTTATAGAAAACTGCATTGTTTTTGGTGAAAATCAAAAATTCGCTTCTTCAATTATTATTCCTAATATGCAAACCCTCCAAGAATGGGCCGCTAAACAGAAAATTGTATATAATGACAATAACGACTTAATAACTAAAAAAAGTATGATTGAAAAAATACATAGGGAAGTAACGAAAGTAAACATGCTCCTTGCCGCGCATGAGCAGATTAAGAGGGAAAGAATCATAATTGATGAGTGGTCTCCCACAAATGAAATGCTTTCACAAACCCTTAAGCTTAAAAGGTCAAATATTCAATCCAAGTATTTAATAATCATTAATGATATATATAAAGCAGAAAACTAATCTCAATGATTAGACTTGCTACAATAAAAGATTACCCTGGCATACGAAATGTTTGGGAAAATTGTTTTACAACTGACACTGAATATTTAGACTTATTCTTTAATCATTGTAATTCAAAAGTTTCTTTAATCTACGAAATTGATAAAAAAATTGTATCCTCTCTTCATACTTTGCCTATCTCATATATTTCTTCTTCACATAATGAGGGCTATAAAATATGTTTTCCCGGATTATACCTTTATGGAGTAGGCACCTTGCCAGAATATAGGGGAAAGGGGTATTCTTCATCCTTGTTGTCTTATCTTGGAAACAACGCCCAAAAGCTAGGATGGGATTTTATTATTACCCACCCTGCAGAACCTACTCTTATTAATTTTTATAAAAAAAATGGTTATTATCTCTCTATCTTTAAAAAAGAAAAATTACCATTTTGCGAGAAAAAATCAAATATTCTGGATTATTCAGGAATAGATCTTTTCAGAATCCGAAAAAAACTTTTAAGAAGCAATTACTTTGAATGGAGTCATATTATGTTATCATATATCATTCAAGAAGCAAAACTAAACCCAGAAGAACCGAAAGAGCACATTTTGGCTGAGACAAAAAAAGATCCACTCGCGCTAATCAACCCCCTTTCAAGTTTTTTTTCAATTGATAATAACGAGGCCGTTTTTAGTTTTACTATGGAATAATTTAAAAAACCGTTCCACGTGGAACAAATATCATCTACCAAAAAACACCAATAAAACAGAAATATCAGCAGGTGAGACCCCTGAAATTCTTGATGCTTGCGCAATTGTTTTTGGACTATACCTGTTTAGTTTTATTCTACACTCCATAGATAAAGAAGAAACTTTAGAAAAATCAAATCCTTCAGGGATTTTTAAATTTTCTAACCTTATTAGTTTTTCGGCTAGTTTTTTTTCCCTCTCTATATACCCTTTATACTTAATTTGAATTTCAGAAGACTGCATTATCTCTTCCTTCATCTCAGAAATAGAAATTTCCTCATTTGCTCCACTTCGTTCGCTCCATGGAATTTTTGATACTATTGAATCATTTTTTATTTCTTGATATTTTATTATTTTAGAAATTATATCATCTACATTCTCGTTCTCATCTAAAAAGAAATTTGAAGGAAGTATCTTATATAAATCAGATAATTTTACTTCTGGCCTTGTTAAAATATCAGAAACCTTTCTCTTAATATTAATTGGTGCCGAATTTAAAGATAAAAGATATTGGTTTAAAAATTCAGGAGAAATAGAGCTATTTTCTATAGAAGAAATCATTCTATTTATTATTTCATATTTCTTTAACATTAATTCATATCGGTAATCATCTGCTAACCCAAGATTATGACTTAATTCTGTTAATCTTAAATCAGCATTATCTTGTCTTAACAAAATTCTATACTCTGCTCTTGATGTAAACATTCTATAAGGCTCATCAACCCCTTTGTTTATTAGATCATCAATAAGTACACCTATATATGCCTGATTTCTCTTTAAAATAAAAGGTTCTTTACCATTAATTTTTAGAGTTGAATTTATTCCTGCCATCAAACCTTGAGCGGCAGCCTCCTCATAACCGGTAGTTCCATTTACCTGCCCGGCAAAAAAAAGATTAGGAATAAGTTTTGATTCGAGGCTATAATTAAGTTGTGTAGGATCAAAGTAATCATATTCCACAGCATAAGCAGGTCTAAATATTTTAATATTCTCAAAAGAAGGAATAGACCTTAAAGCTTCAAGTTGTATATTTAATGGTAAAGAAGAAGAAAATCCCTGTAAGTAGTATTCATTAGTATTCCACCCCTCAGGTTCAAGAAATAATTGATGAGACTCCTTTCCGGCAAAAGTTCTCAACTTATCTTCTATTGAGGGACAATACCTGGGCCCTACCCCTTTTATTTTTCCTGAAAATAATGGAGAATCTCCAAATCCACTTTCCAAAATTTTATGTACATCTTTATTTGTATGTACAATAAAACAATCTCTTTGTTTCTTTCCCGATTGAATAGCCGAAGGATACGGAAGAAAAGAAAATCTTTCAGGAAATATGTCTCCTATTTGTTTTTCAAGTTTTGACAAGTCAATAGAACGGGCATCAATTCGTGGGGGAGTTCCTGTTTTCATACGAGCAACGGAACAACCTCGTTCTACTAATTGTTCAGTAATCCCATAAGAAGAAAACTCTCCTATCCTCCCTCCTTCCCAAGATTGATTACCAAAAAAAAGTTTACCATTTAAAAAGGTACCGGCAGTTATAATAACCGCTTTAGAATTAAATTTAACGCCCATAGATGTACAAACACCCGAAATATTTGAATCTGAAAAGGATATAGAAGTGACTATATCTTGCCAAAAGTCTATGTTACAGGTATTTTCAAGAACATATCTCCAGTTTATCGTATAATATAATTTATCACATTGAGCTCGCGGACTCCACATAGCAGGGCCTTTTGATTTATTCAACATACGAAACTGAATAGTAGATGCGTCTGTTACAATTCCGGAAAAACCACCTAATGCATCTATTTCTCTCACAATTTGTCCTTTTGCAATTCCACCGACAGCAGGGTTACATGACATTTGAGCAATTTTTCCCATATCCATAGTAATCAGCAATACTTTCGATCCCATTTTTGCGGCAGAAACAGCAGCTTCACATCCGGCATGCCCGGCCCCTATTACTATTATATCATAAATTTTTGACATATACTTATTTAAATTATGACATCAACTTCATGTCACTTAATATTTTTAATGATAAATCTTCCTGTTCAGTCATTTGTTGTTGAAGATTATCATTTATATCGTTAAACCCTATAAGATGAAGCAGTCCATGGACTATCACTCTATACAGCTCATTATCAAACCCTTCACCATATTCTTGACCATTACATCTAACAGTATCTATACTTATGAATATGTCTCCATTTACAATTTTAGTTTTTGTAATATTATCCTCAGAAAATGAATTATCAAAAGTTATAATATCAGTATAATAATCATGCCCTAGATATTGTTTGTTTATATTTAAAAGATATTCATCTGAACAAAAGATAATATTCAAATATCTTATTATATAACCATTTTTTTTTGCAATATTATTTAACCAATTGGAAACTAGTCTCTTATTATTAAAAACAAATTTTACTTCTTCCGAAAAAAATCTAATCATAGTATAAAAAAATAATATCAATAATTATTTTTACCTTTGCAGCCGTTTTGGCGTATAATTTGCGGCAAAATTAGTTATTAATAATAAACATATAATATTAATTTTTTAAAACATGGCAAAAGTAACCGTAATAGGAGCAGGAAATGTGGGTGCTACATGTGCAAATGCCATTGCACACATGAAATATGCATCGGAAATCGTTTTATTAGATATTAAAGAAGGGGTATCTGAAGGGAAAGCAATCGACATGATGCAGACAGCTAAACTTTATCAGTTTGATTGTAGAATAAAAGGAGTAACCAATGATTATAAATCAACAGAAAACTCTGATGTAATTATAATTACCTCAGGCATTCCAAGAAAACCTGGTATGACCAGAGAGGAGCTTATAGGTGTAAATGCCAGCATTGTTAATAATGTTGTTACAAATGCATTAGAATTTTCTCCAAATGCAATTTTTCTTATTATTGCGAACCCGATGGACACAATGACATACTTAACATTAAAAGGAACTCATTTACCAAAAAATAGAGTGATAGGAATGGGAGGCCAATTAGACAGCAGTAGGTTTACATACTATTTAAGTCAGGCACTAAATGCAGCTCCAAGCGATATAGAAGGAATAGTAATAGGAGGACATGGAGATTCTACAATGATTCCATTAATAAATAATGCTACTTACAAATGCATTCCGGTAACAACACTATTAAAAAAAGAAGTATCTGACAAAATAGTTGCAGACACAATGGTAGGTGGAGCTACGCTGACAAAACTTTTAGGTACATCTGCCTGGTATGCTCCCGGAGCCGCTGCAGCAACAATGGTGAAATCCATTATTTTAGATGAAAAGAAAATATTCCCTTGTTGCGTTTTTCTTGACGGCGAATATGGACAAAAAGATGTTTGTATAGGAGTACCTGCCGTTATAGGAAAAAATGGTTGTGAAAAAATCATTGAAATTAATCTTAACGCTGAAGAAAAAGAACTATTTGCAAAAAGTGCGTTAGCAGTAAAAAATACTAACAATGTTCTTTACGACATGAATATTATAACTGTTTAATTTAAAACTCTTTAATAAAATTAAGTAATATTTTATTAACAAAATATTGTGATAAATAATTTTTTCTCTTTACTTTTACATAATATCTTTAACATAAGAATATAAAAAACTATAATTATAATATGGAAATTAAAAAATCACCTAAAGCAGATCTTAAGAACAAGCAAGTTTTGTTCAGCGAGATTGGTTTAGTTCTCGTTCTAGGAGCTGTTTTGTTGGCTTTTGAGTGGTCAACAAAAGAATCAAAAGATTCTAGTTCAATGAGCAGTGCCGCTGTTGAAATCGAAGAGGAAATTATCCCTATCACAAATCAACAACCAGAGTTGCCACCTGAAATGCCTAAAATACCGGTTTTATCAGACCAGATAGACATTGTAGATGATAATATTGAAGTTGATGACAACCTTCTCTTTAATCTTGAAGATGACAAAAACTTAGGTGTAGAAGTAATGGACTACGTTTCTTCTGTTGGAGAAGAAGAAATTAATGAAGAAGCTATCCCATTTGCATTGGTTGAAGAAAAACCTACATTTATGGGTGGTGAAGCAAATAGTTTCTCAAAGTGGGTTAACAGTAAACTGGTTTACCCTGAGGTAGCAAAAGAAAATGGAGTTCAAGGTCGTGTTACATTACAGTTCACAGTAAACATTGATGGTTCTGTAAGTAATGTCATTGTTCTTAGAGGTGTTGACTCTTCACTTGATAAAGAAGCAGTAAGAATAGTATCCAGTTCTCCAAAATGGAAGCCTGGAAAACAAAGAGAACGGCCAGTTAAAGTAACGTATACTTTCCCAGTAATTTTCCAATTACGATAAAAATAATAAAAAGAGGGTGATAATAAATATCACCCTCTTTTTATTTTATTCAATTTTTACTTTTTCATATACTTTATCACTTCTTCGACCGGTAATGCTTTTATTTGTTTTCCATCCCAACCAGTCATAGTTTTTGCCTTAAACAACGAATTCCATAGGGCCTCTGAAGTAGCCTCAATTGTTGCTTCAAATAAAGCAGACATGCTGTCATTATGAAGAAGGGTAGGAAAATAGTATTTAGTATCTTCATCTATTAGATTATCTCTATTCACAGATACAGCAATTACATAATCTCCACTTCCATTGGATGCAATTCCCCCTGTTTTTGCAAGACCCATTATAGCCCTTTTTGCCATTCTTTCCAAATTTCTTGCATCAATAGGGGCATCTGTAAAGACAACTATCATACAGGATCCATCAGGATTAAGAGTTTCTTTCTCTACATCCTTTTTAAAACTGTATTGTCCAAGTATTTGTCCTATAGGAACTCCATCTATTTCAAGAACTCCACCATAATTTGATTGGACTAAAACCCCAACAGTATATCCTCCATAAGAGGCTGGTATTACCCGGGAAGATGTTCCTATCCCTCCTTTAAAACCAAAACAAACTGTTCCTGTTCCTGCTCCAACAGCACCTTCTTCAACTGGGCCATCCTTTGCATTTGATATTGCCTCCAATACATTCTGTTGAGTAACAACTCTCTTTCTTATATCATTTAGCCCCCCATCATTTGTTTCACCTACAACTCCATTCACAGAACGCACTTTTTCGTTACCTCGTTGATTTATAGTATAAGTAATAAGGCCTTCTATTCCTTGAGCAACAGAAAGTGTATTTGTTAAAATAATAGGGGTTTCAATATTTCCTAACTCCTTAACTTGAGTGAACCCGGCCAGTTTTCCAAATCCATTACCAACATAAATTGCAGCAGGACATTTCTTTTTAAAAATATTTCCATCGTGAGGGACTATTGCCGTTACTCCGGTACGAACGTCATTTCCTTTAATTAAAGTAACATGCCCTACTTTTACTCCAGGAACATCGGTAATTGCATTATTCTTGCCTGTTTTGAAAATTCCAGGTTCAATTCCATAGTTTCTCAATCTTCCTTGAGAAAAAGAAGAAATAGATATTAACAAAAGAAATAAACTAAAAAATATTTTGTAAATCAAGTTTGCAAGTAATTGATTTTTAACGCACAAAGATTTCATATCATAAATAGTTTAAATTTGATTTTAAATAAATTTTTAAGCGTAAAATAAAAAATAAAAGCAAATGTTTACGCACTACAAATATAGTTTATACTTTTGTATAAAATTAATGGAGAATGGATAAACAAATAGAGAGCGCAGTATTCGTAGCTGTAATTACACAGAATGAGGATGAGCATCAGGTAAATGAATTTCTTGATGAGTTGCACTTTCTGGCTGAAACGGCAGGGGTAATTGGCAAAAAAAGGTTTACTCAACGTCTAGAAAAAGCAAATTCCAGAACATATATAGGAAAAGGAAAATTAGAAGAAATTACCGCATATGTTAAAGAAAATGAGATTAATTATGTGATTTTTGATGATGAATTAAGTCCTTCACAATTAAGAAATATTGAAAAAGAAGTTGGCACTAGAATAATTGATAGAACTGGTTTAATTTTGGATATTTTTGCACAGAGAGCAAAAACCGCCTACGCAAAAACGCAAGTAGAACTAGCACAATATCAATATCTTTTACCGCGTTTAACCGGTATGTGGTCACACCTTGAAAGACAGCGTGGTGGGCTAAATATGAGAGGTCCGGGTGAGAGTCAATTGGAAACAGACCGCCGTATAATTCTTGATAAAATTTCAAAACTTAAAGAGCAGTTAAAGAAAATAGATAAACAAATGGCCTCTCAGCGAGGGAACAGAGGCTCTTTAGTTCGTATTTCTCTTGTAGGTTATACTAATGTAGGAAAAAGCACTATTATGAATCTTCTAGCTAAGAGTGATGTCTTTGCCGAGAATAAACTTTTTGCCACACTTGACACTACAGTAAGAAAAGTTGTTATTGAAAATGTCCCTTTTTTATTAAGCGATACTGTTGGCTTCATACGAAAATTGCCTACTCAACTTGTTGAATCATTCAAAAGTACTCTTGATGAAGTACGTGAATCTGATATTCTGATGCATGTTGTTGACATTTCGCATCCAAACTTCGAAGATCAAATCAAAATTGTAAATAATACACTTACAGAAATAGGAGCAAAAGATAAACCGATGTTTATGGTATTTAATAAAATAGACACATATAAATACATTTCATACGACGAATTTTCTTTAGACGAAAAAACCATGAAAAATTATACACTTGAAGAGTTAAAAAATTCATGGATGGCCAAAGAGAACACCCCTAGTATTTTTATTTCTGCAAAACAAAAAATACAGATAGATAAACTAAGAAGTGATCTTTATAAAATGGTTGCAGAAATTCATTCCGGACGTTATCCTTTCAATAATTTTTTGTGGTAAATCTTATCCTAAAAATGTTCTTAAAATATCAAGTGTAGCCATAGGTGCTTCAATAAAAGAATTATGTCCCGTGTCGGCTATTATAGAATAATTCACATTTGTTAAGACAGATTGCATTTCTTTTAATTTTTCCAAAGAAAAAAATTCATCACTATCCCCGCTTATTAAAAGAACAGGTATTTTAATATTTTTTATAAAATCCTGAGAGTCAGGGCGTATTTGCATGCCGCGTATAGAAGAACATATTCCTTCTGGATCATGCATTTCACAAAGTTCTATTGTCTCTCTTATCTTCTCATCAAACTTTCTTAAATTAGTTTGCTTATACATTTTGGGAACTGCAATTGAGGCAAGAACATATAATTTTCCTCTCTCTATCACATCAATCTCTCTCTTTCTATCATTTTCCTTATCAGGAGAATCCGAATATGGATTAGAATTAAATAAAATAAGTTTATCAAATCTATCAGGATAAAGTCGACAACAAGCAAGTGCTATATATCCTCCCAAAGAGTGCCCTCCTATATATGCAGAAGTTATTCCACATATATCCATTATATCCTTAATTACGCCTGCACAAAATTCCATAGAATTAACAGAGGAAGAATAATCACTACTTTTTGGGGCGGTACCGGTAAGTCCGTGACCAGGCAAATCAATAGTAATTACCCTGAATTTCTTTGACAATAAATCTATAAAATCAGTCCATATACACATTGTCTCAAGGTATCCGTGCAATAATAATATCGTTTTGTTTCCGTTTCGTGTATCTAAAATGTGTACCGGAATTCCTCCGGCTGTTACAAAAAATTCCATAAATCTATTGTATTTTCAAATCTTGTATTGCTATCGGCTTCCCCTCTCCTTTACTATCAACCACAATTTTTATTGCTTTTACCGGACTATCTATTTTAGAAAGTTTTACACTGTATCTTTTAAACTTTCCACCTATAATAAAATCTTCTCCATTATAAGAATATTCCACATGCCCATCAGATATTCCCCAAAATTCAATTACAGGAATGGTTGTATTTACGGTAATTTCACTACAATCAATAGGTTCTTCAAAGGAAAATAATATCCAGTCTCCCTTTTGGGGAGCTGAAGCCGTTCTAAAATATGTATTTATATTATAATCTTCAAGATTAGCCATTTTTGCCTGTGGATTTTCATCCATTGAGCTTGTTACTATAACTTTTGGCTTAAGATATTGTCTAGAATCAGGAACTTCTACAGTAATACTTTTATTGGTTCCAAAAAAGGTTGCAAAACGAAGTTTTTCAGGCGAATCAGTAATTATTGTACTCTGAGC
>JBAXYG010000012.1:0-15180 GCA_041670905.1 Bacteroidales bacterium | reverse complement strand
GGACTGTTTCAATGTGAACTGACAGGAAATATGATGTTTGGCAAATCGGACTTTGAATTGCCTTGCGTGGGCGACTGGGTTATTTTTCAGTCATTAGATGAAAGCAAAGGAATTATTGTTGATATGCTGCCCCGCGAACGGATCTTGTATCGCAAGAAAAACGGAACGGTTGCCGATAAACAAGCTATTGCTTCTTATGTAGATAAGGCATTTATTGTGCAGAGCCTTGACAATAATTTCAATGCTCGCAGAGCCGAGCGTTTTATGGTTCAGATATGGGAAGCGAACATCAAACCTGTATTAGTACTCAATAAAGCCGATTTAGGTTTTAATAGACAGGAAATTGAAGAACAAGTTAAACACATTGCCTGCCAAATACCGATAGTTTTTACAAGTATCCATCAACCTCAAACTATTTTTCGATTACGAGAATCCATAGCGGTTAGAGAAACGGTTGTGTTTGTCGGTTCTTCTGGTGTCGGGAAAAGTTCTCTGGTTAATGCACTTTGCAAAAAATCGGTGTTGCAGACATCCGACATAAGCCAATCTACAGGAAAAGGACGACACACTTCGACCCGCCGAGAAATGGTGTTGATGGACGGATCAGGTGTTTTAATTGACACTCCGGGCGTTAGGGAATTTGGTTTGGCTATTGACGAGTCCGATTCGCTTGCAGAAATACTGGAAATTTCCGACTATGCAAAATTGTGTCGTTTTAAAGATTGCGAGCATATCAACGAACCCGGCTGTGCCGTTCTAGAAGCTGTAAATAACGGTACATTAGACCATAAAGTTTATGAAAGTTATTTAAAACTTAAACGGGAAGCATGGCATTTTTCTACTTCTGAGCATGAAAAACGTAAAAAAGATAAATCCTTTTCAAAACTCATAGATGAAGTGAAGAAGCATAAAACAAATCTCTAATTTCTATTTTAACAGTGTAGGTATTCTTTGAATGAGAATACCTACACTGTTTTTATATTCAAATCTTATTATCGTATCATAGTGGTATTTAATTATTTATGCCTCTTCTGTAATTCATTTTCTAAATCTTCTATCGAGCAATCCATCTGTTCCATCAAAACCAAAGAGTGGTAGATAAGGTCTGACAATTCATAAATGAATCTTTCTCTGTTACCACTGACTGCTTCTATCACTGTTTCAGTAGCCTCTTCACCCACTTTCTGCGCAATTTTATTTACTCCGTTTGTGAAAAGGCTGGTTATGTACGAGCTTTCGGGCATCTGTTGGTGACGTTTTTGTATTACCGATTGAAGTGTTCGAATAAATCCTTCATTGTCAGGAGAGTCAAAGCAACTTGTTGTACCTCTGTGGCATGTTGGTCCGACTGGATTCACCATTATAAGCAATGTGTCATTATCACAATCTGACATTATTGAAACGATATTTAGATAATTACCGCTTGTTTCTCCTTTTGTCCAAATAGTATTTCGGCTACGACTAAAAAAGGTCACTCTACCTTCATCAACACTTTTTTCGTAAGTTTCCTTATTCATGTAACCCAACATCAGTACTTTCAAGGTAATGGAATCCTGCACTATTACAGGGACCAATCCTTCTGATAATTTATTTAAATTTAGTTCTTCAAATTTCATATTTGTATTTTTTTTCTATTCGTATTTATGTCTTTGTTTATATTATCACTCTTAAATCCTTACATTAACATTCATTTTATTAAGTTCCTTTTTAAGAAATGGTATAGAAATTTCTCCATAATGAAATATGCTCGCAGCTAATGCAGCATCTGCCCTCCCTATTGTTAATACATCTGCAATGTTTTCAACCGAGCCAGCACCTCCAGATGCAATAATCGGAATTGAAAGTTTATCTGCAAGCTTTAAAAACGTATCGCAAGGATATCCATTTTTTGTACCATCATGGTTCATTGAAGTAAACAGTATCTCTCCGGCCCCTCTCTCCTGTGCTTCATAGGCCCAGGCAAACAAATCTTTGTTAGTAAATATTTTGCCGCCATGAGTGGTTACCAACCATACTCCATCAATATTTTTTGCATCAATAGCAACTACAATAAACTGGCTTCCATATTTGGAAGCAATCTCACTTATAAGTTCAGGCCTGACAATTGCAGCACTATTTACAGTTATTTTATCAGCACCGGCTGACAGAAGAAGTGATGCATCATTAACCGAAGATATTCCTCCTCCTACAGTAAATGGAATATTGATTTCTTTGGCAATATTTTCAACAAGTGCCGTAAATGTATTCCTTTCCTCCTGAGTCGCACTGATATCAAGATATACCAATTCATCAGCACCATCATCTGCATATTTTTTCCCAAGTGCGACAGCATCTCCCACATCTTTGAGATTAAGAAAATTAACCCCTTTTACAGTACGCCCGTCCTTGATATCAAGACAAGGTATTATTCGTTTTGCAACCATTCTTCTATCTCTTTCAATGTAATTTTCTCTTCATATATAGCCTTCCCTATAATCACTTTTTTAAGTTTCATGGCGTTAAGTTCAAAAACATCCTTCATGGAATTGATTCCACCACTAACAATTATATCAATATCAGGGTATCTGCTCTGCAACCCCTCATATAGTTCAAATGAAGGTCCCTGCAACATACCGTCTTTCGAGATATCCGTACAAATAACCTGTCTCAATCCATAGGGAACAAATCTGTCAATAAGATCATATAAATCTATTTGTGTCTGTTCCTGCCAACCATTTACGGAAATCATTTTGCCATTCACATCTGCCCCGAGGATGATATGCTCACCATTAAACTCCTCAAGCCACTCAATAAACAATTCAGGCTTGTTAACAGCAATGCTTCCGCAAATTGCCCTATTTGCACCACACTCAAAAATATTCTTCAGGACCGTTCTGTTCTTTATTCCTCCTCCCCACTCAATATCCAATGAAGTTGAAGATGCAATTTTCTCCAGTGATTCAAGATTTAACGGACTTGCTGCTTTTGCTCCGTCAAGATCTACAAGATGAATCCTCCTTAGACCTATATTCTCAAAACTTTCGGCAATATTTACCGGATTATCTGAATAGATTTTCTTACATGAGTAATCGCCCTGAGTGAGACGAACGCATTTTCCATCTATTATATCTATGGCGGGTATTATTTCAATCATATCTTCATAAAATTTTTAAGTATTTGTTCCCCTACATCACCACTTTTTTCAGGATGAAACTGTGTTCCGTAGAAATTTTCTTTATTAAGTGCTCCGCTGAATTTTATTCCATGCTCTGTTATCGCAATAGTGTTTTTACATATCGCGGGATAATAAGAATGAACATAATAGACAAAGCTGCTTTCATCAACTCCATTAAATAGTGGTGATGACAACGAAAAAATCCTGTTCCATCCAATATGAGGAATTTTTATTTTTTCCTCTGAGACATTGTCGTTTAATCTTTCATTGCCTGAAAAACTATTTTTACAAGAAAACTTTTTCACTTTGCTATCAAATATTCCCATGCAATGTATATTACCCTCTTCACTATGAAGGCACATAAGTTGCAATCCTATACAAATGCCAAGTACAGGTTGGGAAAGAGTAGAAATCAATTTATCCAGACCTCTCTGATGAAGCTTCTGCATTGCATTTGAGGCCTCTCCAACTCCGGGAAGTATCACATGGTCTGCAGCTCTTATAACATACGGATCTGAACTCAGCAAATACTCTGCACCAAGTCTTGAAATAGCATTTGCAACAGACTTTATATTTCCTGTATCATAATCAACTATTACTATCATAATATTCCCTTGCTGCTTGGTAAATCATTATTAAATATATCACGTCGAAAAGCCATTTTAAGAGAGCGGGCAAATGCCTTAAATACTGCCTCAGCCAAATGGTGGTTATTTTCCCCTTTTGCTGAAATAGTAAGATTACAATGCATTGAGCAACAAAGACTTTTAAAGAAGTGCTTAAACATTTCCGTCGGAACATCACCTACATATTCTCTTGTGAATTCAACATCCCATTCAAAATCAATTCTTCCACCAAGATCAATCAACACTAAAGCGCAACATTCGTCCATTGGTAAAGCAAAACCATACCGCTCAATACCTCTTTTGCTTCCTAAAGCTTTATTGAGGGCTTCTCCTAATGCTATTCCAACATCTTCAATAGTATGATGCTCATCAACTTGAAGATCACCTTTAACATCTATCTGTAATGATATTCCTCCATGATAAACAATCTGTTCAATCATGTGGTCGAAAAACTTTAGTCCTGTATCAATCCTGCTTTCTAATTTTCCATCAAGGTCAATATTTACTGTAATCTGAGTTTCACGCGTATTTCTTATGATAATCGCCGTACGCTCTTCTCTTCTTAAATATTCAACAAGCTCATTCCAGCTCTCAGCAATTAATACGCAACTTTCAGAGAGTCCGGATTGCGATAACTTTGCTTTATTGAGAGCTTTATTCCCTATCAATATTCCCTTTATACCAAGATTATATGCAAGTTCAATATCAGTAATGCGGTCTCCAACAACATAACTAGACACAAGGTCATAATCTCCTGTAATATATTTTCCAAACATCCCAATTCCTGGTTTTCTTGTAGGAGCATTATCCTCAGGCATTGTACGGTCTATCAGCATATCATTGAATTCAACACCCTCACCGGAGAGTGTTTTTAGCATTTTACCATTTATCAAAATAAATATCTCTTCAGGATAGGAAGAGGTACCCATACCGTCCTGATTAGTAGCCAAAACAAGGTCGTAACCGAGCCCTGCAAGACTTTTTAATCCACTTATCGCTCCGGGTATAAACTCAAATTGTTCAAGGGAGTCAACCTGATAAGTATCTGGTGGCTCAACTATAATTGTACCGTCTCTGTCAACAAATAAAACCTTTTTACTCATTTTTATTATATTTTTTAACTGTTTCCAACATTAGATCGTTTTCTGAAGGGGTTCCTATGGTAATTCTTAGTGTGCCTTCACATCCCAAAACCTTAGAACGGTTTCTTACAATTATTTTATTTTTCAGCAACTCGCCATAAAGACCTTGCGGAAAATAGGTTCTGACCAAAACAAAATTAGCTTCACTAGGAAAAACCTTTTTTATACACTCACACTTCTCAAGTTCAGATATAACTCTTTTCCTCTCGCTTTTTATTTCAGCAACATATACTGATATATCTCCTTCCAGTCTATTTAGTGCAATATTAAGAGCAGGAACACTAATATTGTATGGGTATTTTACCTGCACAAACAGTTTTATTATCTCCTGAGAAGCCAACGCAATCCCAATCCTCAAACCAGCCAACCCCCATGCTTTTGAAAAGGTCTGAAGTATAATCAGATTTTGATAGGTATCCAGTTCCGGCAGGAGAGTACACTGATCAGCAAAATCAATATATGCCTCATCAACTACCACAATTCCTTTGAATTTTTTGATTAAATCAATCATTTCATTGCGAGAAAAAGAGTTAGCTGTTGGATTGTTTGGAGAACAGAGAAACATCAACTTTGTATTGGTATCGACAACCGATAAAAGTCTTTCTACAGGAAGAGAAAAATCCTCATTCAATTGCACCTCACGAAAGTCAACATCATTGATTTGAGCAGCCACCTTATACATTCCATAACTTGGAGAAATTGCAACGACATTATCAATGCGAGGTTCACAGAATATTCTATAGCACAAATCAATAGCCTCATCACTACCATTACCGACAAATATCGTTTCCGGGTTTATACCTCTGATTTTACCTATCTTATGTTTAAGATTCTTCTTAACAATATAATTTGGGTAACGGTTATAACCATTATCATATGGGTTTTCATTTGCATCAAGAAAAATTCCTGTCTGCTCCTTATATTCATCCCGTGCTGTTGAATATGGGGTCAAATGCAATATGTTTTTTCGAACAAGTTTATATATGTTTTTATCCATAATCATTCTTCTGTATATCTCTTTAATCTTGTTTCAACCTTATTTTCACTGCATTGGCATGTGCATCAAGTCCCTCAGCAATTGCCATTTCAACTATAGTATCTCCCAGATTACGCAGTCCTTCAGGTGAAAGTTCCTGATATGTCATTCTGCGCATATAACTATCGGTACCTATTCCGCTATAACTTTTTGCCCAGCCGGAGGTAGGAAGAGTATGGTTCGTTCCCGATGCATAGTCTCCTGCACTTTCCGGTGAATAATTGCCAATGAAGACACTTCCTGCAGCAACTATCCTTTCTGCGATCAACCATGGATTTTTCATCGATATTATAAGATGTTCAGGAGCATAGTAATTAACAAAATCAACCATATCATTTTCATTATCAAATATTACTGTTATACTATTCTCTAATGTCTTCAGAACAATATTCTCTCTTGTGAGAGCTGCCGATTGCTGTTCCATCTCTCTGTTTACTTTTTTGGCAATATCAATGCTCTTACAAACCAACACGCATTGACTGTCAGTACCATGTTCAGCCTGTGAAAGCATATCCGCGGCAATGAATTCTGGACGTGCACTTTCATCAGCCATAACCATAACTTCAGATGGGCCCGCAGGCATATCTATTGCAACATCGCTCAATGAAACTAATTGTTTTGCTTTGGTCACATATCTGTTTCCAGGCCCGAAAATCTTATCAACCTTTGGAATACTATCAGTACCATACGTCATAGCAGCTATTGCCTGAGCACCACCAACTCTAAAAATTCTGTTTACACCACAAAAATGGGCAGCATAAAGAATTTCAGGAGCTATTCTACCCTCTTTCCCTGGAGGTGTACATATAATTACATCTTTACAACCCGCAATTCTTGCCGGAATAGCAAGCATAAGAATGGTTGAAAATAATGGCGCACTTCCACCTGGTATATATAGTCCTATTTTTTGTATTGCGATTGAGCGGCGAACACATCTTACTCCAGGTGAAGTCAAAATATCTATTTCCTGAGTGATTTGTGCTTTGTGGAATTTTTCAATATTTGCCCCGGCAATTCTAATAGCTTCTTTAAGCTCTGAAGAAATGTACTTTTCACATTGGTATATAACAGCCTCAGGCACAATAAGTGATTCCAACTCAACTTTATCTATCTCTTTAGCTAAAGAACGGAGGGCATTATCACCATCCAGTTTCACTCTTGATAAAATATCTTTGACACAAGAAGTAATTTCGCCATCATCTGTATTTACCCTACAGGTTATATTTCTCCAAGACTTTCTTGGTGGATTTATTATCTGTTTTATCATACTCTTTTTATTTGCTGATTATATTATTCTATCCATCAGATATCAATTTTTACTCTTTATTATTTTATTATCTTATCTACAGAGAGTACAAGGATGCCCTCGGCACCTATTTGTTTCAATAATTTTACCTTATCCCACAAATCCTTCTCTTTAACAACCGAGTGGAGTGAAGACCATCCCTCAAGAGCCAGCGGCATTACTGTCGGGCTACGCATTGCGGGAATTATTTCTATCGCTTTACTTACAGAATCAGTAGGTATATTCATTAATAAATATTTTTTCCCTCTACTTTCTATTACAGATTCAAATCTGAACATCAGTTCGTCTAGAAGATCCTTTTTTTCTTCATCCATATTTGGATTAGAAATAAGAACAGCCTCTGAAAAGAAAACCTTCTCCACCTCTTTCAAACCATTGGAAATTAATGTTCCTCCTGATGAAACAATATCAAATATAGCATCGGAAATTCCTGCAGCCGGAGCTATTTCCACAGAACCGGTAATCTCATGTATGACTGCCGAAACATTGTTATGTTGTAAAAAATCATTTAAAATTTTAGGATATGACGTAGCTATATGCTTTCCATTGAAATAATTCAAAGAATCATACTCTTCTGCTTTAGGAATGGCAAGAGACAGACGGCAATGGCCAAAATCAAGTTCTCTGATCACATTGACCTTCAATCTCTTCTCTCTTACCTCATTCATTCCGACAATGCCTATATCAGCAATTCCAGTCGATATTACGTGAGGAATATCATCATCCCTCAGATACAAAATTTCAAGAGGAAAATTTGATGCCTTCCCTATAAATTTTCTTTTATTCTCGTCAATCACTATCCCCGAATCTTTAAGTAATTCACTACTTTGTTCGTTTAATCTTCCCTTTGTTTGAATTGCAATTCTTAACATATTCCTTATTTTTTTACATAAAAAAACCTGCCCATAAGGGCAGGTCCATATACTATTTTATTCAATATCAGCAAATACGACAACTCACCCTTACGTTATTATTGTATGGTGATGATGATGACGTACTGTTTGTACTGTTGCTGAAAAAAACATATTTTTCTTTAATTCGGGCGCAAGTTAAATATTTTTTTTAAAATATTACTTAAATCGCTTGCGATATAAAATAATATTACTATCTTTGTATCGTAAACGATTTAATCTTATAAGATAATTAAGTAAAGAATTAATAAAAACAATTAAAGATATACAGATTAATGATTACATTAAAAATAAAAAAAGATGGAAAACAATTTTTATCAATTTTCGGCAATATCTCTTCATGGAAAAGAGATTCCGATGGAAACATACAGAGGAAAAACTGTTTTAATAGTCAACACTGCAAGTAAATGCGGATTCACTCCTCAATTTGAAGGACTGGAAAAATTATATGAAAAATATAAAGATAAAGGTTTAGTAATACTGGGATTTCCATGCAATCAGTTTGCAGGGCAAGAACCCGGTGATGAAAAATCGATTGCAGAGGGATGTGTAATAAATTACGGAGTAACATTCCAGATGTTCTCAAAGATTAAAGTCAATGGGAAAGAGACACATCCAATCTACAAATATCTAAAGGAAGCAATCCCGGGGACATTAGGAGGTCGCATAAAATGGAATTTTACCAAGTTTCTCATCGATTCAACAGGTAAACCTATCGAAAGATTTGCCTCCCCTGTAACACCTGCAGAAATCGACGAATATTTAAGTAAAATCTTGAAATAACGGCACAAAAATGGAGTACGAACAATTAAAGTTGGAGAACCAACTCTGTTTTCCGCTTTATGCAGCATCGCATCTTATAATCAGAGAGTATCAACCACATTTGGATATATTGGGGATTACATATCCCCAATATCTTGTAATGCTGGTTCTATGGGAAAATGACGGAATTTCCGTAAATGAGATTACCAGAAGACTGATTTTGAATACCAATACCGTCACTCCCCTGCTGAAAAGGATGGAAAAGATAGGAATTATTTCACGAAAAAGACTAGAGAGTGATGAGCGAAAGGTAATAATAAACCTTACAGAGAAGGGACAACAAATGAAAGACAAAGCTGCTAAAATCCCTCAGAATCTGCTAGGGTGCATTGCAGCAGAAAAAATGGGGATATCAGAGCTGACCGACCTAAGGAGTAAATTAAATCACTTTATTGATTCTCTGATTTAACCAGCCCTTTATTATTTATTGAGTCAATAAATACATACAACGGTTTTTTAAATTTTACATGTCGTATATATTCCGTTTCATTTTCAGCAGGCATTGAATTCAGGATTTCTTCATCATAATAATCTTTACCGTTGAACGGGTTGACAGTCATGTACCCAACTCCTAAAGAGGTCATATTTTGAAAAAAATGAGTTCCCTGACTTGGCTCCACCCTGAAATTTTTCTGTTCACACTCAACCAATAGCTTTACTTCAGAAATCTGCGCCCAACCAACAGGAATACCTAAAGAGGGAACCTTGGATCCCCAACGACCCGGGCCTATCAAGATGTACCCTCTCTCAACATTTTTCATTTTAAGATTGAACTCAGCAATTTCACCAGCAATCTCATTAGTTACTAAAGGATTAAATTTTTCCTTTTTAACATAAATAACATCAGATATATCCTGAATAATCCCTTTCCCCAAAACAGATTCAGAATACAACACTCCACCCTCTATATCCTCTTTATTCCAATTAAGTTTGACATTATCCGATTCACTTGCAATTGGTCTAATTTGTAATAAATTAAAAATAATCTTATCACCTTCCGGGACATCCATATTCACGGCAAATTCTATCTCAATTGGACTTTGCATCTCACTCTGATATAAATTAAGCATATCTCTGACAATTTTCGCAAATGGGAAACTATCATATTTGAGAATATGAGAAAAGGTAATAACCTGTCTGCCATTTCCGAAAGGTGTGTCAGATATTATTCCATTTTGCATATCCCAGATTGAAGCCACATGTCTTATGTTTCTAAAATCTTTTGTTTCACTCACATCAAATCGCCTTATGTTTATAGAATCATCTATTGAAATTTTAAATTTTTCCGGCATCAAGTCGAGTGCATATACAACATGTTGAGTATCTCTGAGTGCCATTTCAGGGGTAGAAAGTTGAAGTACTTTTTTAGGATATTTAGGAATAAACATGAGTGACTGCTCCCCATCTACAACAGCCTTACCCAACCCGAAAGCAATTTTAGCAACTCCGTCTTCAGGCTTTTCTTCTCCAATTGGATAAAAATTCAATGAACGGGCCACTCCTGAAATTGTAGGGAAAAAGAAACCACTATCCTCACTTCCACAAACTTCCTGAAGAACAATAGCCATTTTTTCCTCACTTATAACATTAGAAGTGGCAGTAATATATGAACGTGACGACGCATAATATATTGATGAATATACACTTTTAATGGCCTTACTTAATAATCTCAACATCTGACTCTCATCAGTTAAAGGAATCATATATGTAGAATATATACCGGCAAAAGGCTGATAATATGAATCTTCCAACTTTGAGCTCGAGCGTATTGCTAACGGATTCTTTATATACTTTATAAATACTTTCAGATTTTCAATAAGAGATTGAGGCAATCTTGATGAGACAAATTCAGATAAAATTTCCTCATCACTGACATCCGAATTAATTACATATTTCAACCCGTTTTCACGAATAAATTCATCAAAAAAATCGGTAGCAATAACAACTGTTCTCGGTATAGATACCCTCACACCTTTATATTTTTCATAAGTATTGTACTTCTGAAGCATTCTATTTAAAAAAGCAAGACCACGCGCTTTTCCACCTAAAGATCCACTACCTATACGTGCAAACCATATAGTATCATCATAGCTATCTTTGTCAAATTTTGCAACAACTCCTTGCCCCATTGCAATACGATAGTTATTTATCCTCTTCTTAATGTATTCACGCATGTCATTTGCTGAATCGAAATCAGATAAATTTATCTTTTTAAATTCTTCACCTAAAGTGAACAATCCTCTTGAAAGCATCCATTTTGATAGGAGATTCTGAGAAGCGAGGTTTATCAAAAGCTTTTCAGGAATTTCCGAAGCAGCAAGTTGAAGTTCATGCAAATCTTTGGCTCTTGCAATAATATTTCCAGTATCGGGATCCCTGAATTGAAACTCTCCAAAAGCAAATTCACTGCTGATATAATCATTCAGCTCAATCAATAATGTTTTGGAATTTTTCACAATAAACTTAACTTCCAACTCGCGCGCAACTTTGGCCATACTCTTTTGAGAAGACTGCAAAATAAAAGGCATCAAGGGATTGTCTTTTTTAATCATTTTGCATAAATCTATACCAGCATCAAGCTTTTCGGTTTCTGGTTTATCACCTTTATTTATAACAAATCCTACATCGGAAATCACCCCCAGTAAATTATTCTTGTATTTTTTGTATAGCGCAACAGCATCCGAATAGTTTGTAGCCATCAACAGTTTTGGTCTAGCTCTCTTGCTGAACTTTTGCTGCTGTTCGTTAAGCGCTTCGTGAGACTCAGTTGACTGTTGCAATATCAATTTTATAATGGCAGGAAGATAAGTCGAATAATAACGTACTGAGTCTTCTACAAGTAGAATAGCCTGCACACCAACTTTCAATATGTCGTGTTCTGCGTTTTTCTGATCCTCAATAAGTTTTATAATTGCAATTATTAGATCGGCAGACCCATGCCAGTAGAACATATAATCAATTGTAGAAGTATCCTGTTCCTCAATTCTTTGATGTATAACACGAGAAAAACTGGTTAAAAGAACAATTGCAATATCGGGATATGTCTCTTTAACTATTTTTGAAAAAGAAAATGGATCTAACTCACCCACATTATACATGGTAATAATCAAATCAAACTTACTGCTTGTTTTCAACAATTCAAGAGCTTCTATTGTTGATTTAACCCTCTTGATTTCAGGAGGATTACTCATATTCAATTCATTATATTCCTGACTGATCTGAGATTCTATGCGACCATCCTCCTCAAGAGAAAAACCGTCATAACTATTACATATAAGCATAATGTTACGAATCCTGTTACTCATCAGAGATTGATAATCACAATTATTATAATAATTATCGCTGCTGCCTTTAACTTTATCCTTAATCATTTCCAAAAAATTAACCATTTTCACAAAGTTAGCAACAAATTTGAAGTGATAACATTAAGGGACAAATTTGAATATTGACATCTAAAAAAGTATATTTGTATAAACAAAACCCATATGAAAAAGATATTACTGTCTGTCATATTATTATACTCCTGCATACTTTCTTTTGGTACTAAGCCACATATTATAGTGATTGCGACAGGTGGAACGATAGCAGGGACAGCTGAAAGTACAACTAAAGCAGGATACTCTCCGGCACAGATTACAGTGGAATCACTACTCTCTTCAGTACCACAATTAAAAGATAAAGCTGAAATAACTGGAATGCAACTTTGTAATATTTCAAGTCAGGCTATGAACCACAAAATATGGATACGATTAGCAACTGTTGTAGATTCTCTTTGCAGAAATAATCTTTGCGATGGAATTGTTGTAACCCACGGCACCGATACTATGGAAGAAACAGCATACTTTTTACAGCTTGTAATACCATACAAAACGCCTATAGTTCTGGTCGGAGCAATGCGTCCATCAACAAGTCTTAGTGCAGATGGACCAATGAACCTCTATAATGCCGTTTCTTTAGCATCAAATACTCAAGCAGTAGGAAAAGGAGTGATGATAATAATGAACGACTATATTTTGTCCGCAGACGATGCAACAAAAACAAACACAGTAAATCCAAATTCCTTTGAGTGTCCAAATTATGGCCCATTAGGAATCATAAGAGGAGGAAAACCATTTTTTTTCAGAGAACCAAAAGGACGTCATAACGAACAATCCCGTTTTAGCATAGAAAAGCTCAAGGAATATCTTATTACACAATCAGAATTAAACACCTCAAAACTTAACCATATACAACCAGAAGAGATAAAGTTACCACAAGTAGAGATTATCCTCTCATATGCAAACGCAAGTGCAATACAATTTGAAGCATTACTGAAACATAAAGTTGATGGCATTATTATCTCAGGAGTGGGGCACGGAAACTACTCCCCTGCCATTGCTAAAGCGATAATAAAAGCAACTCCCTCAGCAATTAAAAGCAACCACAATCCAATTAATAATGTAGTAATTGTTAGGTCAAGCCGTGTGTTAAAAGGAGGAGTAACAACCGAACTTGAAGAGCCATTCGAAGGGCAAATAGCTTCATACTATAAAACACCTCAAAAAGCCCGCATATTATTGATGCTTGCCCTCACACAAACACGTAATCCTGAAGAGATTCAAAGTATTTTTGTGGAATATTAGACTAATTACATAAACACTACGTAAATGAAAAAAGTAACTATTTCAATGATCTTGATATTTATCAGTATAACAGGCTTCACACAAAACAAAGAGTATTATGAAAGAGTAGTTATGGATTTGTCCGGTCTTAAATATGAAGGAAGAAATGACTATAAAAACGGAGATATCAAGGCAGCAAAATATATCATTCAAGCCTTACGTTTTGATATGGTACAACCAGTCCCGGAAATAAAAATGGGTTTACGCACAAATGATATAACACGCGGATCAGATACTCTATCTACAGCTAGATTTAATAAAGATGAGATATCTTATATTCAGCCTTTCTTTTATCCATTGAATGTAATGAGAGGCAATATGGAATTCAGTGTGGACGGGAAAAAATATGAACCCACTTATGATTTTATAATGAAAGAGTTTTCTACAGGAAAAAAAGGAGAATTTGATGTCTATTATCTGGATGAATCACGATATATACCCAAAAGCTTCATCTCCTTCCTAAATAGTGGAGAGTTCAAAAATTCTTTTGTTGTAATCGATTTTGAACTATTTTGGAAAAAACTCGACAAACAAGGAATCGAGATTTACCAGACATATCTAGGAAAATTAACAAATGTAGGCGGAATTATCCTGCAATATGATAATATGCCTACCTACTACAAAGCCCGCAGTAAATATACCGTTCCCCTGCCTGTTGTAGGAGTTGGGCCAAACTTTCCAAAGAATGCAAAAAAAGTCAGTATCAACGTAGAAAATGAATTCTTAAAAAAACACGAAGCACACAATATTATTGCTTACATAAAAGGGAAAACACAACCTGATAGCTGCATAATACTTATAGCACACTACGACCACCTCGGACTTATGGGAAAAGATATAGTTTTTCCAGGTGCAAATGATAATGCTTCAGGAGTTGGTATGCTTATTACTCTTGCACAACACTATTCAAAGAAAGAAAACCGTCCCGATAATTCAATTATGTTTATTTTCACAGATGGTGAAGAGTCCAATCTACTAGGATCAATATACTATGTAAACAATCCTCTCAAACCTCTCAAAAAAATAAAATATCTCATTAACCTTGATATGATTGGTGACACCGGTAACACCATTACCTGTGAAACAGGAGGCAATGGAATATCTCCACAAAAAAATAGGACAAAGAGAGGAGAAGATGGCCTTTCCCTCTTTAAAGAGATAAACAAAGAATACTCTTTCTTTACTAACTTCATACAAAATCCTCTATCGGATCTCAGCGACCATTACCCCTTTGCAATGAATGGGGTGCCATCTATCTATTTTACAATTGAAGGAGACTTCTACAGTTACTACCACACTCCTCGTGATACAGCGGAACACACATCTTCAGAAAATTATAATAAACTTTTTAAACTGATTACTGAATTTATAAAAAGGTACTAAAACACTTGTTTTTTTATTTTATTTATATATCTTTGTGATATTAAAATAATATCACTTTATAATAATTTACTAAAATGAAAACACAAGAAGCGGCAATTAAAAAAAATTATCAGGAAAAATTCATTCACCCTGTAAATGG
>JBAXYG010000011.1:0-15217 GCA_041670905.1 Bacteroidales bacterium | reverse complement strand
TTTTACTCCACTACCCGGCAAAAGCACTATGAATGGGGCCAAGCGTTCCACAATACTTGGATTAAATCCATCAATTACGGAAAGTTCACCATATGAAAGAATGTCTCCATACTCTTTTCTGTACTCAATAATACTTTCAATCTGAAACAAAGTCAGAAGCTTAATTTGTTCTAGTTCTCCCCTATCAGCCACATTTATATTCAATGGATGCTTTAAAAGTTTTTCAAAATATTCAAGATATTCTTCTATGGCAGATTCAGGGCTATTTTCCGCCATATTCTCAATTACTTGTATAACCTCTTCCGGTAACGTCTGAGCATCCGTTTCCAAAAAAGAAAATAATAAAAAAGAGATTGTCATAGCAATAACAATCTCAGGTAGTCTCCTCCCCTCAATCTCCCGCCTCTCCATAATGTAAAATCTTTATTTTTTAATTTGTTTTATAATCATACTTGATATCTTTCAAATCGTTATTTGCTTTTGTTATTTTTTCTGACAACTCTAACTTGAATTTTATCATTTTTTGCATCAGTTTATCATCTCCCGTAGCAAGAATCTCAAGTGCAAGAATGGCTCCATTTTTAGCTCCATCCAGAGCAACTGTTGCCACAGGTATACCTGAAGGCATTTGAAGAATAGAAAGAATAGAATCCCAACCATCAATTGAATTTGAAGATTTTATAGGAATTCCAATAACTGGAATCGGAGTAAGCGCGGCAATTATTCCCGGAAGATGCGCAGCACCTCCTGCACCTGCAATAATAACTTTTATTCCCCTTTGATGAGCATTCTTAGCAAATTTAACAACCTGTTCAGGCACTCTGTGCGCCGAAAGAGCATTTATTTCAAAAGGAATCTCCATTAAATTAAGAAATTCTGCCGCCTGAGACATTATCTTCAAATCGGAAGTACTCCCCATTATGATACTTACGAGAGGTGTCATAGATTATTTTTTTATTTACAATACCCAAAATTAATACTAAATTTGCGGCAAACAAAAATATATTGCATATGGAACGCATTAAACTTCACGACAAATATTTTGTCCCTTTCATTCCAAATGAAAAAATAAAAAAAGCAGTCTCTGATATAGCTGAAAAAATAAATAAAGACTATGCTTCATGTGAAGATGTTCCCTTGTTACTTTGTGTTTTAAATGGATCAATTATTTTTACCGGAGAACTTATGCAAAATCTAAATTTTCCGTGTGAACTTACAAGCATCAGGCTTGCTTCTTATGAGGGAACATCTTCTACAGGAGTTACAAAAAAAATAATGGGATTGAATATTAATATAACCGGAAGAAGATTGATTATTATTGAAGACATTGTCGATACAGGTCAAACAATAGTTGATTTAGTTAGACTTTTAAATGAAGAAGGAGCTAAAGAAGTGAAAGTATGCACATTATTACTTAAACCGGATATATATAAACAGAATATAAAATTGGACTACGTTGCAATGGAAATTGATAACAGGTTCATAGTTGGATATGGGCTTGATTATAATCAACTTGGACGTAATTACAAAGACATTTACGTTTTAGAAAAATAATTATGAAGTACTACATTCTTTTTGGCCCTCCCGGGGCAGGAAAAGGGACTCAAGCAAAGTTGATGGTTGACAAATATAACCTCCATCATGTTTCTACTGGGGATATGCTCCGTTCAGAAATACAAAGAGGAACCGAGCTTGGAAAATTGGCAAAATCCATAATAGAAAACGGGAATCTGGTTTCTGATGAAATTGTCGCTACAATGATCAAAAACGAGATTAAGAACAACCCACACGTTAAAGGATTTATTTTCGACGGATTTCCCAGAACGACAATTCAAGCATCTTTGCTTGATGAAATGTTAGAAAAAATGGGAAAGAAAATAGAAATGGTTATATCAATCAAAGTTGATGATGAATTGGTAAAACAAAGAATTAAATATCGCGCCCAATTAGAAGACAGGAAAGATGACATGAAAGACGACATCATTGAAAACCGTATCAGAACATATCATAAAAAAACAGAACCACTTATTGATTACTATAAAAACCAAAATAAATATCATGAGATTAATGGTGCCGGTAGTATTGAAGATAATTTCAAACACATAATAAATCTTATAGATAAAACAAATGAGTAATTCAAATTTCATAGACCACGTGCGCATTTTCTGTGCATCTGGAAATGGCGGCAAAGGGTCTATGCACCTCCGTAGGGAAAAATATATTCCTAAAGGTGGACCTGATGGAGGCGATGGTGGTCGTGGAGGGCATATAATATTGAAGGGAAACAGTCAGTACTGGACTCTTATCCACTTAAAATATCGTAAACATGTTAAAGCTGAACATGGTGGAGCAGGAAGTGGGCAAATGTGTTCAGGAGCAAACGGAAAAGACGTAATTCTTGATGTTCCTTTAGGCACAGTTGCAAAAGATGCCGAAACCGGAGAAATTCTTTTTGAAATAATAGAAAACGGGGAGGAAAGAATAATAACAAAAGGAGGACGTGGTGGTTTAGGCAACACAAATTTCAAAAGTTCGACAAATCAAACACCAAGATATGCCCAACCTGGAGAACCAGGCATTGAAGGATGGTTCATACTTGAACTTAAACTTCTGGCTGATGTAGGACTAGTAGGATTCCCTAATGCAGGTAAATCAACATCATTATCCTCAGTATCTTCAGCACGCCCTAAAATTGCAGATTATGCCTTCACAACATTAGAACCAAGTCTTGGCATTGTAAGTTATTATGATGACAAATCGTTTGTTTTAGCAGACATACCGGGGATAATAGAAGGAGCACATGAAGGTAAAGGTTTAGGATTAAGATTTTTGAGACACATTGAAAGAAACTCAATGTTGCTTTTTATGGTTCCAGCAGACAGTAAGGATATTACGAATGAATATAAGATTCTCTTAAATGAACTCAAACAATATAGTCCGGAGTTACTTGACAAAGATAGAGTCCTTGCGATTTCAAAATCGGATATGTTAGATGAAGAGTTAAAGAAAGAGATAAAAAAACATCTTCCTCGTAAAATACCTTGTATCTTCATCTGTTCTCTTAACGGAGAAGGGATACCAGAACTTAAAGATTTGCTCTGGAACAAATTGAATAGTTAAATACATAACATATAATATTTTATTATGGATTGGCTCATAAATTTAGACAAAGAATTATTTATTTATTTAAATGGTTGCAACTCTGCCTTCTTTGATCCAATAATGATATTTTTTTCAAAAATATGGATATGGATACCTTTATATGTAGCCATAATCACATGGATTTTTATCAAAAAAAAATGGAAAATCGGATTAATAGCCTTAGCAGCAATACTTATTTGCTTCGGCCTCAGTGATCAGATATCTGTTGCTATAAAAAATTGTGTTGAAAGATTAAGACCCTGTGAAGATCCGTCTCTTGTCAGTACCGTACGTCTCCTTGAAAAAAGTGGAGGGCTATACGGATTTGTATCAAGTCATGCAAGCAACGTCTTCGGTTTAGCAATACTCACATCATTTATAATAAAAGTGAATATATATAGTTATTCTATTTTTTCATGGGCTTCCATAGTTTCATACAGCAGAATATATGTTGGCAAGCATTTCCCGGGAGATGTAATTTGCGGAATAATTTTAGGATTGATAATAGGATATACAGTATTTCACATTTTCAAATTTGTCACTCGCAAATTTAAGAACAAAAAGAAACCATGTACTGCATTATAGATACCTCAACAGATCCTTATTGGAATCTTGCGGCTGAAGAATATCTTTTAAAAGAACTTAATGAGCCTGTTTTCCGTTTATGGCGCAACAGCAAGGCAGTAATTGTAGGCAAAAATCAAAATACGCTTTCTGAAATCAATCTTGAATACGTCAACAAAAATCATATTCCTGTGGTCCGCAGATTATCAGGAGGAGGAGCTGTTTTTCACGATTTAGGCAATGTGAATTTTACATTTATTGATAATAAAACGACAAATGAAGACACTTCAAAAATGTTCAGGCAATTCACCCTGCCAATTATAGAAGCCCTCAATTCAATCGATGTAAAAGCTTATCTGAAAGGCAGAAATGATCTGCTGATAGATGGCAAAAAATTTTCAGGAAATGCTATTTGTATTCATAAAGAAAGAATACTGCAACATGGCACACTTCTTTTCTGTTCCTCAATGAACAATCTTTCCGGAGCGTTACAAAATAGGCCGGAAAAATTTTCAGGAAAAGCCGTACAATCAAATCGCAGCCGGGTGACAAACATATCTGAATATCTTAAGCAGAAAATGACTGTCTCAGAATTCATTAACTTTCTAAAAAAATATATAGGAAGTAATTATGAAATATATGAATACACAAAACATGACCTTGCTGCAATTGACAAGTTAGTACAAGATAAATACATGCTAGACTCGTGGAACTTCGGATACTCACCAAAATATGGATTCAAAAAATGTACAAAACTACCATGTGGACTTATTGAAGTAAATATGAATGTGGATAAGGGAACAATATCCGCAGTTGAAATAAAAGGAGACTATTTTTTTATATCTCCTACAGAGGATTTTTGTAAAAAAATAACCGGCACTCAACATACAAAAGAAAAAATCACCGAATGCATCAACAAGATTGCAATCGGTGACTATTTCATCGGTATCGAATCAAAGGAATTGATTGATTTATTTTTTTAAAATTAACATTAGAATGTTCCCAGTGCAGCTCCGATTGATGCTAAAATAGCAGCGCCAAAAATAGCAAATATAATTATCAGAACAACTATCGTTATAACATTCTTTGCAATACCAATAATCGATAATATTCTTCCCGAATTCAATTGTCCGTATCCATAAAATGAATCAGGATTGTCTATATATTCTTTCATACCTTTAGAAGAAATACATAGACCTATGATCCCAAGAATTAAGCCAATAAGTCCACTGAAAATCACAGATAAAATTCCTAATACAAGAGAAGAAGTTGCATTTGGAAGTTGTTTTTTGGGTGTTTCAATTATTTCCATATATTTTATTTAAAACGTTTTTCTTTTGCCGTTACCAATAAATCCTTAAGTACCGCTATACAATCTACAATAGCATCCTCAAATGTCACAGCATTTCTCTCTACAACAAGTTCATTACCCGGAATAAAAACTCTCATCTTCACATTCTTGTTCTCATAAGAAGAAAGTAAAGAGAAAACAACCTCCGTCATTATCACATCTTCATAATACTTCGTTATTTTGCCAACTTTTTTGTCAACAAAATCCAACAACTTTTGGTCTGCATTAAACTTAATTGATTGAACTCTAATTTCCATTTTTACCTCCATTTTTCGCCCTTGGATGAGCGGTTAAATATGTTTTTTTGAGTTGTTCAAATGAATTGTGTGTGTATATCTGTGTTGCTGCTAAGGAAGAGTGACCCAATATCTCTTTTATACTATTCAAATCCGCTCCATTGTTTAAAAGATGTGTAGCCAAAGAATGTCTTAACAAATGTGGGGATTTTTTCCCCGTAAAACCTTTGACTCCGGTCAGTTCCTTTTTAACCACATTATTTACAAAACTTAAATAAATAGGATTCCCCTTATCTGTTAAAAAAAAGTAGCCATCTTCATTATCCGGATACTCTATCATTATTCTTTTCAAATATAATATAATTTCTTTTGAAATCAAAGTAGGAACAGGTATTTCTCTCATTTTATCTCCCTTACCGACAACCCTAAAAATTGAACGTTTTTCATCAAAATCTGATAATTTAAGACTACACAACTCAGCTCTTCTCATCCCGGTTGCATACAAAACAAGCAATATGATGTGATTTCTATTTCTCTTAAAATCTCCTGTATTATCAAAATCATATTTTCTTCCGTGAAGATATTCTGACATAGCCTTTTCTGTATAGAACTCGGGTAATTTTTTGTTTTCTTTAGGACGATATACTTTTTTGACTGGATTCGACGGAATCACGCCATTTTTAAGCAGAAAAGTACAATAACTACTCATAGCTGATAATTTAAGATTCATTGTCCGTGAACTCAAACCTTTTTCAAGTCCTTGAGCAATAAATCCTCTTATATTGGTTGGCGTTAGAACTTCTATGGCCTCAGAATCATCAATATCATCATTATTAATCTCTTTCTCAGGAAAGATAAAAATATAATACTCCTTTACAGACTCTTCATAAAGAGAGAGTGTACGGGGAGAATATCTCTTTTGTACTCTTATATAATTCAAAAAATTAGCGAGCAAATTCATATTCTGTTACTAAAAGCATGATTCGACCAAATCATCATCAGCAACATTAGGAAGTGTAACTTTAAGTAAGGGAGTACGTTCCATTTCTCTCTTAACCGTAAAAATTGCTGGTTCATTTCTAGCCCAACTTCTACGTGCAATTCCATTATTAACATCCCAATGAAGCATTTCTTTAATTCTTATCTCAGCTTGTTCAGTACCATCAATAACCATTCCAAACCCGCCATTTATTACCTCCCCCCAACCTACTCCTCCACCATTATGAATAGATACCCATGTTGCACCTCTAAAAGAATCACCTATTACATTCTGGATAGCCATATCAGCAGTAAAAGAAGAACCATCATAAATATTTGACGTTTCGCGATAAGGGGAATCCGTTCCTGAAACATCATGGTGATCCCGTCCCAAAACTATTGGTGCAGAAATTAATCCATCTCTGATTGCCCTATTCATAGTAAGCGCGATCTTGATACGGCCTTCAGAATCCGCATAAAGTATTCGTGCCTGTGAACCGACAACAAGATTATTTTCTCCTGCTTCTTTTATCCAATGAATATTATCTGCAAGTTGAGATTGTATTTCAGAAGGAGCATTCTTGCTGATTTCCTCAAGAACTTCAACAGCAAGTTTATCAGTAATAGCAAGATCTTCTGGTTTTGATGAAGTACATACCCATCTATATGGACCAAACCCATAATCAAAATATAAAGGTCCCATTATATCCTGAACATAAGATGGATAACGAAATTTTCCATCTTCTTTTATAACATCGGCCCCCGCTCTTGATGCTTCAAGTAGAAATGCATTACCATAATCAAAAAAGTACATTCCTTTAGCAGCCAGTTTGTTAATGGCAGAAACATGTCTACGTAAAGTTGCCTGTACCTCTTCTTTGAATTTAGCCGGTTCTTCAGCCATCATTCTATTGGACTCTTCAAATGATATTCCTACAGGGTAATAGCCACCAGACCAAGGGTTATGTAAGGAAGTCTGGTCAGAGCCAAGATCTATTATAATGTCATCATCTGCAAATTTTTCCCATAAATCAACAACATTTCCATTATAAGCAAGTGAAACAGCCTCTTTATTTTTCTTTGCAATTAGTGCCCTCTCTTTCAATTTGTCTAAATCGGTGTATACTTCATCAACCCAACCCTGTTTATATCTTTTCTCTACAGCTTTAGGATTTATCTCTGCAACAATACCTACCACACCGGCAATAACAGCAGCCTTTGGCTGAGCCCCTGACATTCCCCCCAATCCTGAGCTGACAAAAATCTTTCCACCTACATCACTATTGCCATTGTTATGCATCCTGGCCGCATTTAATACTGTAATTGTAGTTCCATGCACAATGCCTTGAGGCCCAATATACATAAAAGAACCAGCAGTCATCTGACCGTATTGTGACACACCAAGAGCATTAAATCTTTCCCAATGATCCTTACTAGAGTAATTTGGTATTACCATACCATTTGAGATAACCAACCTTGGTGCCTCTTTATGAGAGGGAAAAAGCCCGAGAGGATGACCTGAATATAGAACAAGCGTCTGCTCATCAGTCATTTCTGAAAGATATTTCATAGTGAGAAGATATTGTGCCCAATTTTGAAACGCTGCACCATTTCCACCATAAGTAATCAATTCATGCGGATGCTGTGCAACTGCATAATCAAGATTATTACTCAACATAAGCATAATCGCTGCTGCGTGCTGACTTTTATATGGAAAATCCTCTATTTTACGTGCATAAATCTTATAATCAGGACGGTATCTATACATATATATCCTGCCATAATCTTCAAGTTCTTTTGCAAATTCAGGTGCAAGAACTTTATGATACTTTACCGGAAAATAGCGAAGTGCGTTTTTCAACGCGAGTTTTTTTTCCTCTTTACTCAAAATATTTTTTCTCTTTGGAGCATGATTTATATTTTCATCATATTTTTTATATTCAGGTAAAAAGTCCGGAATACCTGCTGTAATTGCTTTTCTAAAGTTTTTTATTTCAATGTCTATCATTCTCTTAAAATTTTATAAACAAATTTAGAAATTTTTAATGAGAAATTCTTGTGAATAAGAAAATGTTATCTATCTTTGACCTCTCAAATAAAGGAGGTGTTTGCAACATGATTATAGTCCCAATTAAAGAAGGTGAAAATATTGAAAGAGCGTTAAAGAAATTTAAACGCAAATTCGAAAAGACAGGTACTGTGCGTGAACTGCGTGGAAGAAAGGCTTTTGTTAAGCCTTCAGTAAGAAGAAGAGATGAAGTGAAAAAGGCAGTCTACGTACAAAAGTTGCAACTACACGAAGAATAAGGATTTTTGCAAAAAAATCAAATAAACCGTTTTCATAGCTGTGGAGAGCACCCCTTAAAAGGTGCTCTCTTTCTTTTCCTCAATTTCAGTTGATATAACATTTATTAAAAAATTTATTAATATCTTTTTTCTAACTATTTTATATACTGAAGAATTATTAATTATTCTTCTTATTCTAATACAAAATATCTAATTTTGCAAGATACATTTGATGTAAACATTACAAACAAACTATATTAAAATTTAATAAAATGGCAAACAAACTATTTGCTGAATTTCCTCCCATTTCCACTGAAAAGTGGGAAGAGGTAATCATCAAAGATCTTAAAGGCGCTGATTATGAGAAAAAGCTTGTATGGAAAACACAAGAAGGATTTTCAGTACGTCCTTATTACCGTGCCGAAAACCTAAAAAATCTCAAATATTTGGAAGCCTTGCCAGGTGAATTCCCATTCATAAGAGGTACAAAAAAAGATAATAATTGGTTGATAAGACAAGATTACTGTCTTTGCGAAGGTGTTAAAAAAGCTAACGCACAAGCATTAGACGGACTTCAAAAAGGTGTTGAGGCTGTCGGGTTCCGTATTGATGGAGATAAAGGTATTTCTGAAAAAGAGATGGAAATCCTGCTTAACGGGATATGTATTGAAGCAATAGAGATAAATTTCTGCTGTTGCCGACTAAGAAAAGCCGATATTATTAAAAGTTTCATTAAAGTTGCTAAAGCTCAGGGGGTAAAACCAGAAGACGTAAAAGCTTCTTTTGATTTTAATCCTCTTCATACCCTTACAACTAAAGGTTATCTCTGCATGGATGATGTTTTTGAACCTTTGAAAAAGTGCATAGAAGCAGTCGCTGAGTATCCAAATATCAGAGTAATCAATGTTGAAGGATATGATTTCAACAATGCCGGTTCAAGCATTACACAAGAACTTGCTTTCTCACTTGCAATAGGTAGTGAATACTTATACAAACTTACAGAAATAGGAGTAAGTGCTAAAGAGATTGCAAAGAGAATTAAATTCACATTTTCTGTCGGAGGCAATTACTTCATGGAAATTGCAAAATTTCGTGCTGCTCGCCTTCTTTGGGCTAATATCGTAAAAACTTATGGTTCAGATAGCAAATGTTCACAAAAGATGAAAATTCACGCCATTACAAGTAGCTGGAATCAAACCGTATATGATGCATACGTAAATATGCTTCGAGGGACAACCGAAGCAATGAGTGCCGCTATCTCAGGTGTGGACTCATTAGAAGTTATTCCTTTTGATTATGCGTTCCACACTCCGGAAGATTTCTCAAATCGTATTGCTCGTAACACACAGTCAATTCTTAAAGAGGAAGCGCATTTTGATAAGATAGTCGACCCTGCAGCCGGTTCATATTTCATTGAGAATTTAACAGAATCAATCATTGAAGCAGCCTGGACACTATTCAATAAGGTTGAAGATAAGGGTGGGTATATTGAATCTTTTAAAGAAGGATTCGTTCAATCTGAAATTAAAACTGTATCAGATAAGAAAGATAAAAATATTGCAACTCGCAGAGAAATCATCCTAGGCACAAATCAATACCCTAATTTTCTTGAAAAAGCAAATAAAAATATACAAAAAGAGGTTGTATGTAGAGGTTCAAAAATCCCGCAAATAAACAAACCTCAAATAGCTAAACCACTTGAAACATATCGTGCTGCTCAGGCATTTGAATCTTTACGTTTAGCCACTGACAGAAGTGGAAAACAACCTAAAGTGTTCATGTTAACATACGGAAACCTCTCAATGTGTCGTGCAAGAGCTCAATTCAGTTCTAACTTTTTTGCTGTAGCTGGTTTTAAAGTAATTGACAATAATAGATTTTCAACTATTGAAGAGGGTGTTAAAGTTGCTTTAGCTGCAAAAGCCGACATTGTTGTTGCATGCTCTTCTGATGAAGAATATGCAGATGCAGTTCCTCAAATAGCTAAACTTATTGGAAATAAAGCCATTGTAGTTGTCGCAGGTGATCCGGAATGTAAGGACACTCTTGCAGCTGAAGGTATTACAAATTTCATCAATGTTAAATGTAACGTGCTTGAGACTCTCAAAGAGTATCAAGTTAAAATGGGCATTAAGGAGCTATAAAAATTGAATATCATGAGACAAAAATTTAAAGATATAGAATATACCGGAACTAAAGCAGAATGTAATTGCGAAGAAGCATCCCCATGGATAACTCCGGAAAAAATAGCTGTAAAACAAATTTACAGTGCAAAAGACCTTGAAGGTATGGAACATTTAAACTATGCTGCGGGTATAGCTCCTTTCCTACGCGGACCTTACTCTACAATGTATGTTCAAAAACCATGGACAATCCGTCAATATGCAGGATTTTCTACTGCAGAAGAATCCAATGCATTTTATCGCAGAAATCTAGCTGCCGGTCAAAAAGGTCTTTCAGTAGCATTTGACCTTGCAACTCACCGTGGATATGATGCAGATCACCCTAGAGTTGTAGGGGATGTCGGTAAAGCTGGTGTAAGCATTTGCAGTGTTGAAGATATGAAGGTATTGTTCAACCAGATTCCTCTTAATAAAATGTCTGTTTCAATGACAATGAATGGTGCAGTACTACCTATCCTTGCATTTTACATTGTTGCAGGACTTGAACAAGGAGCAAAACTGGAAGAAATGGCCGGTACAATTCAAAACGATATTTTGAAAGAATTCATGGTACGTAACACCTATATTTACCCTCCTGAATTCTCAATGAAAATTATTGGGGATATTTTCGCATACACATCCAAATATATGCCTAAGTTCAATTCTATTTCAATATCAGGATACCATATGCAAGAAGCAGGTGCAACCAATGATATTGAGATGGCATATACTTTAGCTGACGGACTTGAATATCTCCGCACAGGTATAAATGCAGGTATTGATGTAGATGCATTCGCACCACGTTTGTCATTCTTTTGGGCAATAGGAATGAACCACTTCATGGAAATCGCCAAAATGCGGGCAGCTCGTATGATTTGGGCAAAACTGGTTAACCAATTCAATCCTAAAAACCCTAAATCATTATCACTTCGTACACACTGTCAAACTTCAGGCTGGTCACTCACAGAACAGGATCCATACAACAACGTGGCAAGAACATGTATTGAAGCTATGGGTGCAGCATTAGGGCATACTCAGTCATTGCACACAAATGCTTTGGATGAAGCTATTGCTCTTCCTACTGATTTTTCTGCACGTATTGCACGTAATACACAGATTTATATTCAGGAAGAAACCAGTATCTGCCGTTCAATAGATCCATGGGCAGGTTCTTATTACGTAGAAACTCTTACTAAAGAATTAGCTGACAAGGCATGGGCACTTATTGAAGAAGTCGAAAAACTTGGCGGCATGGCAAAAGCAATAGAAACAGGTATTCCAAAACTTCGTATAGAAGAGGCATCAGCCCGCAAACAGGCACGTATCGATTCAGGTACTGATAAAATTATTGGTATAAATACATACCGCCTTGAAAAAGAAGATCCTATTGAAATACTTGACGTCGATAACACCAAGGTTCGTGAATCACAAATCAAGAGGCTCAAAGAACTTCGCGCCAACCGTGATGAAACTAAAGTAAAAGAGTGCCTTGCTGCAATAACAAAAGCAGTTGAAAGTAAAAACGGCAACCTTTTGGAATTAGCAGTTGAAGCAGCTAAAAATCGTGCCACTTTAGGCGAAATATCAGATGCATGCGAAGTTATAGTTGGAAGATATAAAGCAATAATACGTATGAATACAGGTGTTTACTCTTCTGAGGTAAAAAATGACTCAGATTTCGAAAAAGCTAAACAGATGGTAACCGAATTTGCAAAGAAAGAGGGACGTCAACCTCGTATCATGATTGCAAAACTTGGTCAGGACGGTCATGACCGTGGTGCAAAAGTTGTTGCAACAGGCTATGCAGATTGCGGATTTGATGTTGATATGGGGCCATTATTCCAGACTCCGGAAGAAGCCGCAAAACAAGCAGTAGAAAATGATGTTCACATCGTAGGTGTTTCTTCATTGGCTGCAGGTCACAAAACATTGGTACCTCAAATCGTCAATGAACTAAAGAAATTAGGGCGTAATGACATTATTGTAGTTGTCGGTGGCGTTATTCCCGCACAAGATTATGATGCACTATACAAAGCAGGTGCCATGGCTATATTTGGGCCAGGCACTCCTATTGCCATAGCATCAATCAAAGTAATGGAAATTTTGATGCAAAAATTCAACTAAGCATCTATTTTACTATTAAAAGAGAGAGCGGTTTTTTAACTACTCTCTCTTTTTTAATATAATAAAACGACCGACTAAAAATATTTTTAGCCGGTCGTTTAAATAATAAATAATTAATTATTAGTCATTAACCGTTGATTCAATATAATCATTTGCGTCGATTTCATCTTGTGGAATAGCATATTTCCATAAAATATCACCTGCAGGAACTTTCATTGTAAGAGAGACTGATTCATTATGGTTTGCACCTGTTCTATCCAAAGGTAAATTCAACCTCTTTAGATCAAGAAATCTGAAACCTTCACCCCAAAGCTCTATTCTCCTTTGAACATAAATTTCTTCAAGAAGTGTGGCACCAGTAGCAACAGTTTTAGTATAAGATTTATCTCTTGTACTTACTAAAGTATACAAATGGTTTGCAGCACCAGTTGCGTCATTTAAATTGGCACAAGCTTCTGCAGCGATCAGATACATTTCACCCAATCTCATATAATTTGCATCAGCAACAGAACTTGAATAATCTTCAACAGCAAATTTTTTGTTCATGTATGGATATTTTTTGTAAGAAGAAGAAGGCATAGTAAAAGCCTTTCCTGTAGGATCCCATAATGTTTTTCTAATATCAGTATCAGAAATTTTATTATAAAGCAAGCTGTTAATACATTTAGGACATCCTCTAATATTTGAAGAGTTAAAATTCCATGACATGTAGGCCATATAACCATAGAAATACATAGTCTGGTCAGGTATCATTTCAAAACCCCACATCCATTCAGGATTATCAGCACTATTAAAACCTTGTGTATATTGAGTTTGTGACATCAAAGTCGCACTGGTTGTGTTTATAGCCATCTCAGCATACTTCTTTGCATTTGCCCAATCCTGCATTGTTAAAGCTACACGTGCTCTTAATCCCATAACTGTTGAAGCAACAATATGAGACTTTGAAGTAAACGAAATATAACTGTTATCAGGATCAGCCAAATAAGTTATTGATTGCTCAAGGTCAGTGATAATCTGCGCATAAATATTAGCAACAGTCTCCTGAGGTTTCATTACTTCTACGGTATTTATTACCAAAGGAACGGCCAAAGCATCATTTGCAGAACCAGCATTATATCTATCACCATAAAGTTGAACCAACCATGAATAAGCCATACCTCTATAAGCCAGAGCCTGACCTTTTATCATATTTTTCTGAGCATCAGGACCTTCAGCAGCATCAATATTATCAAGTATCATATTTGCGTTCGAAATCAGTTTATAGCAAAGTTTATAAGGAAAATAAACCATCCAGCCATTAGGGTTCCTGTTTGCTGTCCATTTTACCTCACCTGTATTTGTCCACCAACCGTTACCTGCTGAAGGAAAAACCAAATCTTCTCCTAAGCAATCCATTGCAATTTGAAAAGAAGGATACCCACCAAGATTCTGTCTGCTATCATACTGAGCTACCATTGATTTATGCATTCCATTCAAGGCGGAAAAAGCATTATCTGTTGTAGTGAACACAAAACTTTGATCATAAGACGACGTCGGAGTTGTTTCCAAAAAATCTTCACTACATGAAGCTAAACTCACCAATAAAGCAAGTAAAGCAAATATTTTTAATGAAATTTTCATATATTATCAGTTATTAAAATTGAATATTTAAACCAAAAGTAATTATACGTGCCGGAGAATAAACGTTGGACTGAGTTCCTGCAAAAGAGTATTGAGGATCCATTCCTTTACGGGCAGTAAAAGCATACACATTTTCAGCACTGGCATAAACTCTGATACCGGACAAGTCTATCTTTGAAACCAAACTCTTAGGAAGGTTATACGCAATAGAAATGTTTCTTATTGAAAAGTAAGAAGCATCTGTCAACCACCTGCTTGAACCAGCATTTTGATAAGTATTTCTACCATTATCAATTCTTGGAACATCCGTAACATCACCTGCTTCTTTCCACCTATTAAGAATATCAACATGAAGAGAGGAACCATATGAAGAATACGACATCAAATTTGCATAAACACTATCATAAACCAAACCTCCTACCTGATAAGTGCACAACATAGAAAAATCAAAATTTTTCCAGGTAATTGTATTCTGAACAGAACCCCAGAAATCAGGAATTGATGTTCCTACATAATAATAAGTAGCAGCATTGTAATCATTAGTGGTAATTCTATCACCTGTAACTTCTCCGTTTTCATCAAGAACATCTTTAAAATAAAGTGCATCACCAGTATTAGGATCCACTCCAGCACTTTCTCTCAACCAGAAATCATACATTGAATGACCTACCATATATTTTTTAGTCCCGGAAATAATTGATTCCTGTGGAAGTTTTGTTATCTCATTTTTAATAGTTGTAACATTAACCGTC
>JBAXYG010000010.1:0-15413 GCA_041670905.1 Bacteroidales bacterium | reverse complement strand
CGGGGTTTGGGCTAAAAAAGCCTTAAAAGAGGCTAAAGGTTTGGGAAACGCTATTTGTATTGCTTCTTCTGCAGATAAAACATTCAACTATATTCCTAAAGGATACGAAATACCAACTGATTTGGATTATTTCCACATCACAACAAATAATACAATTTACGGTACAGAAATTAAAGAAGATATGGATTGCCCTGTCAATTTGATAGCCGATATGTCTTCCGATATCATGAGTCGCCCTGTTGATGTAAACAAATATGCCCTCATATACGGTGGCGCACAAAAAAATGTTGGCCCCGCCGGTGTTATTTTCGCTATTATCCGCAAAGACGTGCTTGGTAAGGTAAGCCGTTACATCCCTACCATGTTAGACTATCGTACACACATTGAAGGGAAATCAATGTTTAATACACCTCCTGTGTTCTCTATCTATGTCATGACTGAGACTTTAAAGTGGGTTAAAAGTATTGGGGGTTTAAAAGCTATCAATAAAATGAATGTAGAAAAAGCTAACCTTTTGTATGATGAGATTGACCGCAATTCTTTATTTGTTGGTACGGCAGCAAAAGAAGACCGTTCTATTATGAATGTATGTTTTGTAATGACTCCAGGCAATGAAGGGTTGGAGGGTGAATTTATGACATTTGCAAAAGAGAAAGGCATGGTAGGTATTAAAGGACACAGATCTGTAGGTGGATTCCGCGCTTCTATCTATAATGCATGCCCCAAAAAGAGTGTTCAGGCACTTGTTGATTGTATGAAGAATTTTGAAAAAATTCAAAAAAAATAGTATTATGAAAATACTCGTAGCAACAGAAAAACCGTTTGCAAAAGCGGCGGTAGATGGAATACGCAATATAGTTGAAGGATCAGGATACACTTTTGCCCTTTTGGAAAAGTACACATCAGTCGATCAATTATATCAGGCAGTTGCAGATGTCGACGCTCTGATTGTACGTTCTGATAAAGTGACAAAAGAGGTTATTTCTGCCGCAAAAAAACTTAAAATAGTTGTCCGCGCCGGAGCAGGATTTGATAATCTAGACATTTCAGCATGTACTGAAAAAAGAATTGTTGCGATGAATACTCCTGGACAAAATTCAAATGCCGTTGCTGAATTGGCTATGGGTTTTATGATTTATATGTCCCGCAACAAATTTAATCCTGGTACAGGTTGTGAATTGAAAGGAAAAACACTTGGAATACAAGCTTACGGAAATGTAGGACATCTTGTGGCAAAGATTGCTAAGGGTTTTGGAATGGATATTATAGCATTTGATCCATTTATACCTAATAAAACTATTGAAAAAGATGGAGTTAAAGTTGCCGCTTCACTTGAAGATCTTTACAGCAAATCCAACTTCGTATCTATTCATATTCCGGCAACTGAACAAACAAAGAAATCTATCGGATATAACTTAATTTCAAAGATGCCTAAGGGTGGTTGTCTGATAAACACGGCAAGAAAAGAGGTTATAAATGAAGAAGAATTAATCAATATACTCGCTGAAAGAGAAGATTTAAAATACATTACCGACATTGCTGCTGATAATCAAGCAGAATTAAACGAGAAATTTGGTAACAGAGTATTCTCATCTCCTAAAAAAATGGGAGCTGAAACAGCAGAAGCAAACATAAATGCAGGTCTTGCTGCAGCAAACCAAATTTGCAAATTTTTTACCACAGGGGATAGAACTTTCCAACTAAATAAATAATTTAATTTGTAAAGTAATGGTAAAAGTTAAACCTTTTGCGGCTATCCGCCCTCCTAAATCTCTTGCCAAAGAGGTAGCATCACGGCCTTACGATGTTTTGAACTCCGCTGAAGCGCAGGCTGAAGCAGGAGAAAAATCACTACTGCATATCATAAAGCCTGAAATAGATTTTCACCCAATTATTGATGAGCACTCAAAACAGGCATATGACAAAGCTGTAGAAAATTTTGAGCTTTGGCAGAAAAATAAATGGTTGTTACAAGATACTAAAGAGAACTATTATGTTTATGCCCAAACAATGGAAGGGCGTACACAATATGGTCTTGTAGTATGTGCCAGTGTAGAAGATTATCTTACAGGCAAAATTAAAAAGCACGAACTGACTCGCAAAGATAAAGAAGAGGATAGAATGATTCACGTACGCATACAAAATGCAAATGTTGAACCTGTTTTCTTTGCATATCCTGACAATGCAGAAATTAATTCAATTGTTGAAAAAGTCATTAAGTCTAAATCAGCTGAATACGACTTTATTTCCGAGGATGGTTTCGGACATCATTTTTGGGTAATTGATGATGATGTTACAATTTCAAAAATTACTTCAGCTTTTGCTAAAATACCTTCATTTTATGTGGCTGATGGTCATCACCGTACTGCCGCTGCAGCATTGGTTGGAGCTGAAAAAAAAGCTAAAAATCCGAATCATACAGGTAATGAAGAATATAATTACTTCATGGCTGTAGTTTTTCCTGAAAGTCACTTAAAAATTATTGACTATAACCGTGTCATTAAAGACTTTAACGGATTATCTGCCGATGAATTCATAAAAAAGCTCAGCGAAGATTTTGAAATAAAAGATATGGGAAAGCCTATATATAAACCAAATGCGCTCCATAATTTCTCAATGTACATTTGTGGGCATTGGTATTCTTTGATTGCCAAAAATGGGACATACGATGATTCCGATCCTATAGGTATACTTGATGTTACAATCCTTTCTAATCTTGTATTTGACAAGATACTTGACATTAAAGATTTGCGAACATCAAAGAGAATTGATTTTGTAGGTGGTATCCGTGGACTTGAAGAATTAAGCAGACGTGTAGACTCCGGCGAGATGGTTGCTGCATTTGCATTATTTCCGGTATCAATGAAACAACTCATAAATATTGCTGACACAGGAAATATTATGCCGCCTAAAACCACTTGGTTTGAACCTAAGCTACGATCAGGCTTAGCAATCCATAAACTGGAACGTTAAAAAGGCTGCCCTTTCGGGCAGCCTTTTTTTATAATTCTTTTCTAGCCTCTCTGTCAGGATCATTCTGGACAATTGACTTATCATTAAGAATCATTACAGCACCTTTCTCAGGTGTATAAACAGGCCATTCTGGAAGTGAAGAACAATTGGGGTTTCCTGTCTTCATGAATTTAACTAATGCGTTAGACATCCTTTTTGCCAGTTTCCTTGGTCTCTTTCCACCACCAGTTTGAGTATACATATTATCTGTATTTTGAAGCCAGAAGCTAATATCTAGACAATTGAACGCACGCATACGACCATTAAACAGAGGAGGGTTCCACGCAAATAATGCCATATATACAGGAGCAGACTGAGTACATTTAGCATTAGCTGTAGCTACAACCTTATCACGAGGAGAAACAATCATACTAAGAAGTTCAATCGGTTTTTTATCAGTAAAAGCTTTTGAATAAGCTTTTACTATATTATGAGCTTTATCTCCTTTCATATTTTCAACAAATTCTTCCAACTCATCCTGAGTCATTGCTTCAAGTTGTGCACTGTCACGGTTGACAGAAAATTCATTTTCAGTAGTTGACAACAATAAAGGAACTTTAGAGGCATAACCATCTATATTTGAAAAGAATGGCTCTTTCGGAATATTTATACTATCAGCAATCGGTCCAAAATTTCCACGCATAATTATTGATGTACCTTTATCCCTTGCTAATGCTTTTGAAGCATTATTTGCTATTTTTATATATTCATTCCATGGAATTTCCTGAAGTTTATCAACCTCAGTCGGTTTTAAACCGGCCTCTTTTAATATATAAGATCCTATCTCTCTTGAAAAATGCTGATCAATTACTCCAGTACTGTTTCCACTCAAAGCCACAGCTTTATTAACAAGACCCTTTGCTTGTTCCATTGCCAAGATAACGCATACCAGCGCTCCTCCACTGGATTGGCCCATAATAGTCACATTATCAGGATCACCTCCAAAATTAATAATGTTTTTATTTACCCACTTCAGTGCTGCAATAATATCAAGCATTCCGACATTACCCGAAGATTTATATTTTTCCCCATAAGCTGACAAGTCAGAAAAACCAATAGCACCTAATCGGTAATTAACAGAACAAAATACAATATCTCCATTTCTACTTATATTATTCCCATCATAACTATCTTGTTCCGCGGTATTACCACTTATAAGGCCACCACCGTGCAACCAGACAAGCACAGGTCTTTTGGCACTGTCTATTGCAGGTGTCCATACGTTTAATGAGAGACAGTTCTCACTTACATCATAACAATTTCTGTTATTTATAAAAGTATCATACTTATTTGGAAATTGGTTTTCCGTGTTTTGAGGAGCAGAATTACCATAAAAAACAGTCGGCTTTGTTACCTTCCACGGAGTTGGTTCTTGTGGTGGCATAAATCTGTTATGCCCGGCTGTACTTGCCCCATAAGGAATGCCAAGAAAGGTATATACGTCTTTGTAAATATACCCCTTCACTTTGCCATATGAGGTATTTGCAATTGCAATGGAATCACCAATAAAAAGAATTTGATTATCACTTTGTGAATACTCTTTTTTACATGAAGTCAATGTAACGACAATAGCAATAAATAATAAAAGTAGTTTTTTCATAAATATAACATATTTAAATATCCATTTTTCTGTGTAAAGATTCAATCATAAAATAAATTTATCATACAAAGATATATCAACAATTGGACCATTGGAACTTTTATAATTATTTTATTATAGCTATAAAGAGTAGTATATCCTTAATTTTTATAAAAGATATTCATTTAAGCAAATCACCTACTCAACATTTATTAAAGATTTGATAATAGTCAGATTTTTTATAAATTTGAAAAATTATAGTGAATAAGAATTACAAATTTTTTAATTATTTTAATAAATGAACAACCAGAAAAAAAACTACGTATTACCAATTGTAATGATGTTTGCATTGTTTTTCATAATTTCCTTTGTAACAGGTCTTCAGAACCCAATGGGAGTTATTGTGAAAAATCAATTTGCTGCTTCAAATTTTCTATCTCAATTAGGTAATTTTGCCAACTTCATCGCTTATGCGTTCATGGGTATACCTGCAGGCCTGATGCTTAAAAAAATTGGTTACAAAAAAACAGCTCTTTGGGCAATAATCGTTGGATTTGTCGGTGTTGGAATCACGTTTCTTTCAGGTCAGCTTTCCAGTTTCTCTGTATATCTTGCCGGAGCTTTCATTTCAGGTTTTTCTATGTGTATGTTGAATACCGTCGTAAACCCTATGCTTAACGGTCTTGGTAAAAACGAAAAAAAAGGGAACCAACTTATTCAATTCGGTGGAGCTCTTAACTCAATCGGAGCAACCATTGTACCGGTTCTTGTAGGTTACCTTATGGGGTCAAATGAAGCAACACGCACAATTGCAAAGGCAAATCCTGCCCTATTTATTGCAATGGGTATTTTTGCCCTGACTTATTTGGTTTTATTTTTTGTTAAAATCCCAGAACCTTATATCAATAAAGATAAAAAAGCGGAAAAAGACAAATATAGCCCTATTTCATTCCGACATTTCGTACTTGGTGCCATTGCAATATTTATATACGTTGGTGTGGAAGTAGGTATTCCAAATATTGCAAATCTATATATGACTCAAGACCTTATGCTTGATACTACCATTGCTGGCACACTTGTAGGTACTTATTGGTTTCTAATGTTTATCGGACGTTTTCTTGGTGGCATCGTAGGTGGAAAGGTTTCGAGTAAAGTCATGCTTTCTGTAGTTTCTATTATTGGAATTGTTTTTGTTTTGCTGGCAATGTTTACAGGAACGGAATCAACAGTATACATGCCTGTTTTCAGAGCCGATATATCATTTGGACTTGAATTGGTACCTACATCAATAATGTTCCTTATTGTCTGCGGAATGTGCACCTCAGTAATGTGGGGTAGTATATTCAATCTTGCAACTTCTGGTTTGGGAAAATACACTGCAGTCGCTTCAGGTATGTTTATGGTAATGGTTTGCGGTGGCGGTATTCTTCCTGCTATTCAGGGTTGGATTGCAGACGTTGCAGGTTATATGAACAGCTATTGGTTAATCTTCGGAGGTATTGCATACATACTGTTCTATGCACTTATAGGGTCAAAGAACGTAAATAAAAATATTGTTACTGAATAATTTTAAAAAGATATTATGGAAAAACCTTATGTTGTAGGGGTGGATGTCGGAGGGCAAACGACAAAAATAGGCGTTGTTGACAGACGTGGAAATATTATAGAAAAAGCCGTTATCGATTCAAAATATGGAGCAGAAGAGGGAAATCTATTTATGGATTCTGTTTGTAACGCTATTATCAAACTTACAAAAAAAGTGGGATTTAAAAATATCCATGGTATAGGAATAGGTGCCCCTAACGGAAATTATTATCACGGCACTATAGAAGATGCGGCCAACCTACCATGGGGCAAAGGCAAAGTAGTTCCACTAAAAGAGTATATTTCAAAAAAACTTGGAGGAGTTTCTGTTACTGTTACAAATGATGCAAATGCGGCCGCTATTGGAGAAATGGCTTACGGCAATGCAAAAGGAATGAAGAATTTCATAATGATTACCCTTGGCACAGGCGTAGGAAGTGGTATCATAATCAATGGAGAATTGGTCTATGGCCATGACGGATTTGCTGGAGAATTGGGACACACATGTTCAGTAAGAAATAACGGGCGTCTATGTGGATGTGGAAAGACCGGATGCCTTGAAACATATACTTCAGCTATTGGTGTTGCAAGAACAGCACGTGAGTGGCTTGAAATGACAAATAAACCCAGCCTTTTGAGAGAACTAACTGAAATTTCCTCAAAAGATGTATTTGAAGCTGCGGAAAAAGGTGATAAAATGGCGATAGAAATATTTGAATACACCGGCAAAAAATTAGGTGAAGCTTTCTCTGATTTTGTTGCATTCAGTGCTCCTGAAGCTATTTTTATCTTTGGAGGACTTGCCCGTGCCGAGAAATTCATAATGAAACCTATCAAAGAGGCAATGGAGGCAAATCTATTAAGTATATGGAAAGGTAAGATCAAAATTTTAAAATCAGCTTTGAAAGAATCTGATGCAGCTATACTTGGCGCAAGTGCGCTTGCGTGGTAATACAATATCATCTTTATGATATGTCAATTCAACATAAACCCATCAATATTTGCATTTCCAGTGAACTTATTGGTGGGTTTTATTATTATATATATTGCATTTCGTGATTATCAAAGAGGGAAGAAGAGCGGCAAAGCAGGAAAATTATCATCAATAAAATACTCAATAATCGCCTCTATACTAGTAATTTTTGTTGCTTTCATATACGGAATAGGTATATTACCAACTTCTCTCGATTTTACTTCATCATGGATATTTGTCGGAGTGATAATTTGGTTTTTAATTGTTCTATCTGCTGTATTAATACGCAGAATTGCAACTACAAAATTATTTAACATCCAGAATATTACCTTCTTGCTTAGTCATTTCGGATTATGGCTTGCAGTAATGGCAGGACTCTTCGGAAATGCCGACCAACAGAATATGAGGATGATCATTAATAAATCTGGATTCATAAATACTTGTTATTCTGAAAAAAGAGAGGCAATAACACTACCCTTTTCTGTTGTTTTAAACAAGTTCGAAGTTGAATATTATGATACCGGAGATCCCTCAAGATATTGCGCATCAATTACAATAAATGAAGATAACTCCTTTATAAAAGATAAAATTGAAATAAACCATCCTATTCGTTACGGGAAATATGATATATATCTACAAAGTTATGACTCCTCTAAAGGAAATGAAACCTCATACTGCCTCCTCCAGATTGTAAAACAGCCATGGAAATGGCTGATTTTTTCTGGAATAATTTTGATGATTCTTGGAGCACTTCTCTCTTTTATTAAACTAGGAAAATGGAAATTTTCAGGATGGATTATATTCTTCTTTATACTTGGTCTTCTAATATATATGATATTTATTTTCGCGAGCATGAAGCTCCATTCAAAACCTTTGATTCCCGCTCTACAGAGTAAATGGTTTATTCCCCATATTACAATGTATATGTTCTCATATGCACTTCTTGGATGTGCATTTGTAATAACCATTATTGGACTAATTAAAAAAAACTATAATCCTCTTAGTACCTTGGACTCCCTTATTCTGATCGGAATTTCTTTTTTTACAATAGGTATGCTTTTTGGTGCACTGTGGGCAAAAGAAGCATGGGGAGATTATTGGACATGGGATCCAAAAGAAACATGGTCTGCTGTTACTTGGCTTGGTTTTCTCACATATTTACATTTGAGAAGAGGTATCAAGATTAGAAAAAAACTATTATATTTGGTTGTCATACTTTCATTTTTAGCTTTACAGATGTGCTGGTATGGAATAAATTATCTTCCAAATGCAAAAGAGAGTGTACATACTTATTCTAGAGAATAGATAAAAAATACATTATGAAAAAATTGTTTAATATTATAGGTATTCTACTGATTATTACTATTATTTCGTTCATTATAGCCAGGGTAATAAATAAGGCTCCTTCTGACTCACTTCCACAAAATTATCAAATAAAACTAATCCTTGATGATGATGGTGGATGCCTTATGTGCCACAAAACTGAAGTTAAACTTCCATGGTATTCAAAAGTCCCGGTGCTGGGTACAATGATAAGAAACAGTGTAGCTGACGGTACAAAAAATATAGATCTTGGAAATACCATTTCTGCTTTGAAAGATGGCGGAGATATTGGAATCGTTCCACTTGCAAAAATAGAAAAAGCGATTACCGATGCAACAATGCCCCCTTTTGATTTCAGACTTATACATTGGAAATCAAAAATTACCCCCGCAAAAAAAGAAATTATATTGCAATGGATAAAAAACTATCGTGCTGATTATTATTATAACGGGCTATCTCATGATGAATTTTCAAATGAACCGGTACAAACTATTCATAGATTTATTCCTGTTGATGAAAGAAAGGTCATTCTTGGGGAGTTGTTATTCAATGATGTAAGATTGTCTGCAGACAATACAATATCATGCAATACCTGTCACTCTCCTCAGACAGGCGGAGTAGACAATAAAGTCTTTTCGAAAGGGGTTGAAGGAAAATTAGGAGGGGTAAATGCTCCTACTGTCTTCAATGCAGTATATAATTTTGCACAATTTTGGGATGGACGCGCATCAACACTTGCCGAACAGGCATCAGGCCCCCCACTTAATCCTATTGAAATGGCTTCAAAATCTTTTGATGATATCATAAACAAATTAAAAGAAGACAAAAATTTCACAAAGGCATTTTTGCAAGTATATCCGGAAATGACTGAAAAAACCATTACAAATGCCATACAGGAATTTGAAAAAACCCTTATTACTCCTAATTCCCGATTCGACCGCTATCTCAAAGGAGATTTAGATGCCATAACTGATATTGAAAAATCAGGTTACGACTTATTTAAAAAATATAACTGTGCCACTTGCCACACTGGAACAATTTTAGGAGGCCAGTCATATGAATATATGGGACTTGCTAAAAATTACTTTGCTGACAGAGGTACGGAAATACTTTTAGAGGATGAAGGACGTTTTAAACAAACATTTCTTCCAAGTGATATTCATAAATTTAAAGTACCCGGATTAAGAAATATTGCCTTAACCATGCCATATTATCATGACGGCTCACAAAAAACTCTTGAAGAGGCAGTGTCTAATATGATAAAATATCAACTCGGCAAATCTGTAACCCAAAAAGAAATTAAAGATATTGTGGCCTTTTTAAATACCCTTACAGGTGAATATCAAGGAAAATTATTGACAAACAAAAATATAAAATGAAAAGAATCCTGTTTCCGATTATAATAGTATTTATTATATTACTATCAGGATGTAGTAAAAAAACTACATTCACTAAGGAAGAGAAGACACTGATAGGATCTGATATCACTGCCGGTATCATGCATCTGTACACAATTGAAGACAAAAATGAACTTAAAGTATTGAGACTTACAGCGGCAGAGTTATCTCAGAATGATATCAAATCAGAAATATATTTAACATTAAAACAACGCATGCTTGATACCGTTCTTGACTCGCTGAACGAAGGTGTCGGAATAGCTGCACCTCAAGTCGGAATCAGCAAGAAATTGGTAGCCGTTCAGCGCTTTGACAAAGAGGGAGAGCCGTTTGAGTTTTATCCCAATGCAGAAATAGAATATTATGCACCAGAATATAAATTTGGAATGGAAGGATGCCTTTCAATCCCAAACCACAGAGACTCAGTAAATAGATCCACAATGATAGTTGTCAGATATAATGATGAAAAAACATTTACCAAATGTCGTGACACTGTTACTGGATTTACCGCCGTAATATTCCAACATGAGACTGATCATCTGAAAGGTGTCTTATATACCGACTACAAATAAAGATTACTTCATAAGCTCATAAGTTATATAATGATCTCCGGACATTCCGATTTCATTATATAAACGTTGAGCTTTTTTGTTTCTTTTATCTACATATAGCCGCAATCCTTTCACATCAGTAGATGCTTGAATCAATGAGTTAATATGCTCAAACAATGCTGAAAAGACCCCTTTTTTGCGGAATTCAGGAATCACATAAAGAGATTGTATCCACCATACCCATCCGTTACGCCAATCGCTCCACTCATCGGTTATCATTAAAGAGCCGACTATTCCCTTATTCCCATCAATTTCTGCAACAAAATATGTAGCCTTTGACGGATCATCAATCACTGCTTTAACACCTTTGGAAATAGTATCCTCATCCAGCATTTGTTCTTCGGTTTCCTGTGCCATTTTAAGTTGAAAGTCCACAATAGCAGACTTATCTGAGGGCTTTGCCACTCTTACTTTTATAATATCCATATCCTTCTACTTTAATCGTATTCTAACCCACAATCCTCTTGGAATTAGTTTCCAAATCCAAACCACAATTTGCCATCTCCAATCAATGATAGCTTTTCTTTTTCTTTTAACTATTGCCCGATATATCCTCTTTGAAGCATAATCGACATCCATTGTCATAGGATACTTATAGTTTATAAAATCAGTTTTAACAAATCCGGGCTGAATAGTCGTAAAATTAATTTTTAGTCGTTCCCCGTTTACCTTTTGCTGAAGTGCCTCAAGATATACAGTCTGACAACTTTTTGTGGCAGAATAAGAAGGTGCCAGCCCTAACCCCCTCGTTGCGGCAATTGAAGAAAAAGTAACAATATGTCCGTTCCCTTTCTCTTTAAAAAAGTGGTATGCAGTGACAACCATTTTAGTAAAGGCAACCACATTCACTTCAACTCCCTTTAACTCAATAGCTGTATCAAGCTCACTGTTACGCTCACCATAACCTGCACAGTATACACAAATATCCATTCCTCCCATTTCATTTATCAATGAGAGCAACTGTTTATCCGAGTCACTATTAGTGACATCAAACATTCTGGTAAAAATTTTATCGGGATTAATACACTTTATTTCAGTAAGCAATTCCTCTCTTCTTCCAGTAACACCAACAATATTACCAGCCTCAACAAAACGAAGAGCAATATTCCTACCCATTCCGGAAGTTCCCCCAATGATTACAATTTTTTTCATATTAAATGCATTATCATAATTAATCTTAATCTTCCATCAATTTCATCCTCTTCAACAGATTCGGTCATTCCGGAAATAATAGCCATACTTATCCCATCCGACGATTCTGCCCCTTTGATAATTGAAGGTAAATCATTTGTAGTTACAAAAGAAACAACTATTTGGCCATCTTTTTCAGAATAATCAATGGAAAGATTAATTCCTCCACCACTTTTTATAATTTCATTTCTCTGAATAATATTATCCTTATCAAAATATAACTGAAGGCTCTCCTCAACCACCAATAATATTGACTGTATTTGTTGTGCCTTAAAAAAATGTTTTTCACAAAATGTAGTTATGGCATTATTCATTCCATAAAAATCATAATCTTTATTTTCTATTTTATATTGAAAATTACGGATTCTTTGTATAAATGTCCTCGTTTTATCTTTTTTGGGATGATCAAATATTTCCTCCGGCGTTCCTTCTTCATATATTATTCCATCATCCATATATATAATTCTGCTTGAAACATCTCTTGCAAAACTCATCTCATGGGTAACAATCACCATTGTCATCCCTTCTTGAGCCAGGCGTCTTATTACTCCAAGAACTTCACTCACCATTGTTGGATCAAGAGACGATGTGGGTTCATCAAACAAAATTATTTCCGGTTCCATTGAAAGGCATCTTGCAATAGCCACCCTCTGTTTTTGTCCTCCAGACAATTCTTCGGGATAAGAATTTTCTTTAGCTGCAAGTCCTACCATTTGGAGAAGCTCCCTTCCTTTATTTTGAGCTTCTTCTTTTTTCTTACCTAAAAGTTTTATCGGACCTATAGTAAGATTTTCCAATACAGTAAGATGTTCAAAAAGATTAAAATTCTGAAAAACCATCCCCATCTTTTGTCGAAGATCATTCACTTTAGTTTTTGGAGAAAGTATATTCTCCCCATTGATTTTAATAACACCACTAGAAGGAGTTTCCAGTAAATTAATGCATCTTAAAAATGTACTTTTACCAGTTCCTGACGGTCCTATTATGGAGATTACCTCACCATTATGAATTTCTATATTTATACCCTTCAGAACAACCAAATCACCGAAGTTTTTTGATAAATGTTCAATCTTTATCATCCTTATATTATTCAAAAATAAATAATGGTGTAAAGCCTGTAATATCAAAGACGCTTTTAATTTCCGCCTTCATATTACGGATAGAGAGTTTCCCTCCTTTCTTCTTTGCCTCTTTTAGCATAGTCAAAAATATCCTCAAACCCGAACTACTTATATAATCAAATTCCGAACAATCAATTATTACATTTTTCATATCACTCTCCATTACAGGAGCAACAGCTTTCTCTACTTCCCCGGAATTCATAGAATCAAGCCTTCCAATCATTTTAACCATAGTTTCAGCATTGGTGTTTTCAATTTTTACCTCCATGACATTATCTTTTAATTATTTTTTTTATTGTTAATATATTCTTCCCATTTAGCCGGACATAATCCACCTCATCCATCAATTGTTTTATTAAAAATATCCCCAAGCCTCCTACAGGTCTCTCTTCAACATCAGATATAACATCTGGATCCTTCATTTTCAATGGATTAAATGGAACTCCGGAATCTGACATTATAAACTCTAATCTGTTCCCGCTTTTAGAAATATTGAGTTCAATCTCACCCTTTTCTCCATCATAAGCATACTGTATAACATTTGTAGCAGCCTCCTCTAAAGCCAGTTGGAGATTCATAGACAAATCTGAAGACAATTCCATCTGTTTACATACAGAATTAATTATTTTACTTAATTTCCCTATTTCAGATAACTCATTTTTAAAGACTATCTTCCGACCTATTTGGGAAGAAAACGTACTGATAGTTAAAATAGTAAGATCATCAGATTGCTCAGCATCTCCGACATGGAGTGCTATATCTTCCAATATTGTATTTATCTGTTCTTTACATGTATATTGTTCTTTCCCTTGAAGAATTTTTAGCATCCTTTCCTCACCATAAAGCTTTTTTGTTTCATTTTCAGCTTCTGTAAGTCCATCAGTATAGCAAAACAAAGTAGCCCCACTTGGAATATTTCCTTTCTGTTCAGTATAAGGAAATTCCTTAAACAGTCCTATTGGAATATTTGGATCAACCGGGAATAATGATACTTCATTATTATACAATAGAACCGGAGGATTATGACCTGCATTGCAATAATTTATCTCACCTGTTTTCAAATCAAGAATGGCCAAAAACAAGGTAACAAACATATTAGAATCATTGCTCTCAGCAATGGCACTACTTAATGAAGAAACAATATTTGCAGGACTCTTCAGGTATGCACTAATTGAACGGAAAAGACTTCTTGTAACTGCCATCAACAAAGAAGCAGGAACTCCTTTCCCTGAGACATCACCTATAATGAAGTATAATTTATCATTATCAATGTAAAAATCGTACAAATCTCCGCCAACCTCTTTTGCCGGATAAAGAATTGCATAAATATCCAAATCACTGCGAGAAGGAAAAGCAGGAAAAGTCTTAGGAATCATTCCTAACTGTATCTGACGGGCTATACGTAATTCACTTTCAATTTTTTCTTTTGCGGAAACTGTAGATTCGAGAGAATTTATATAATGTACAAGCTCTTTCTGCATATATTCAAAGGAATCATGTAATTCAAGCATTTCATCTTCTGATTTTATTTTAGGAAGAATGACGTTAAAATTACCTTGTGCAATTTGTTTTGCAGAGGTTGAGAAAGATCTTAGTGGTAATGTTACATTTTTAATGATTCGAGCACAAAAAATAAATATAAGTAGTAATCCACCTATTGCGATACCGGCAAGAATTCTGTTTATCAACTTAAGATCAACAAACACATCATCTTTTGGACAAACCATAGCCAAAGACCAGCCCGTATTGGAAATAGGCGCATAAAACACATAAGCCACATAGCCATCATTAATAATCACTTCCTCCCCCGTTTCTCCATCCACCATCTTCTGGCCTATTCTTCTGGAAATCCCAGGGTCAGGCTCCTGATATGAAATAGAGAATATGGACTCATTAAGTATCCTGTTTGACTGACGATGAACTATGTATGTACCTCCATTTCCTATTACGAATGAATATGAATTTTCATATGGTTTTAAATTAGCTACTAGGTCACTCAACCAACTCAGAGATATATCTATAGTAAAAACTCCGATGAATTTACCGTTTTTATCTCTCATTATGGAGCTATATGTACACATTATAACATCAGCACCACCTTCATCATAATATGGCTCAGTCCAATAGTTCCTATTCAAAAGTTTTGGAATTTGATACCACTCCATGATAAAATAATCATATTCAGGACTTCCAAGTTGCTTTGTCAATATTTTTTCTCCGTTTCTGTATGCAAAAGGGGAAAAATAATACCCTTTGGACTTAAAATAACCTGGTTCAAAAGCAATTGCACTTCCTATCACTTCATCATTGTTTTTAACTACATCTGCAACCAGGCTATAAAGTGAATCGGTAGAAATCTCCCCCTTTTCAACTACGGTTTTAAGATTGTCAACTACCTTCTCCATTCTAACAAGAAGGCTTTCTATCTCAAGGGTAGTATTGTTCAACAATCCTTCAGCATTCTTTCTAGCCGAGTTTTCAATGGTTTTATATGAATAATGATATGAAACGGCAAAAGTAATAATGAAGACCGCCCCAACTAATAATATGATATAGAGACTGAATCTTGCAGAAAAAGATTTATTTATTCGATGTCTCAACCTATTAATCATTTCCCATCAT
>JBAXYG010000009.1:0-15436 GCA_041670905.1 Bacteroidales bacterium | reverse complement strand
TTCTACCAATTTCAATTTCATAGTGATATCAATAGGCAACCCCTGATGAGCATTATTAACGCTTTGACCAACAAAAAAATATATATTTGTAGCCTCTTCAAATAAAATATTAGCAAGCTTTGAAGCTCCATCGTTTTTATTAAATGTTTTTGGAGTCAAATCATTTACTGATATATATTTTTCAGAAAGTTCAAGCAGCCTCCTCAAAGTCAATACACCTTCAGTCGTAAGATCCACCCCTTCAATATTTCCTATTGGGGGCACGTCTTTATCGAGAAATTCAAAACTTGTCTTAAGTGGTTTATTTAAACATCTGGCCACTATCTGTGAACTTGTACCTCCGCAAACTACTTTTTTTGCATTACCGTCCATAAAGCGTGATACATAATAGTTGTCCTGGTCTCTATTCACAGGAGGACCTACCATAATATTTACATCAAGCCTTTTTCTAATTTTTATTGCAGCTACTGTAGTATCATCTCCTGGTTTATCAAGATAAAGGTCATTGCAGGCAGCAGCCAACAAACAAGCAACAGCGCGTGCTGACATATCCGGCTTGACAGTTCTTTCCAGATGTTCCATTATCTCCGGCCTTTGCCAACCAAAATTCAAAGTCATTCCGATTCCAGCATGGATGGTTCCATCAGACATTACCATTACAATATCTCCCTCTTCAAGTTTCAATTGACTCTCATATACCTTTTTTCCGCATATATCCATCTCCTTCCGGACAAAATTCATACATTTTCCACGATGATAATAGACTACCTGTGGATTATCAAATTCAAAGAGATACCCCAATCCCTCATTATTGACATGAATCACAGAAAAAGTGGAATATGCAACACCTCTTACTTTACATACCGGCAAAGACTGAATTATTGTTTCAATACATTCGTCCATCGAAATATCATTGGAAACCATGGTACATAGTATTTTTGATGTCAACGTTGAAAGTATATTGGCTTTTACACCACTGCCAAGCCCGTCAGCAAGAACTAATGTTGTATAATCACCACATACACAGCACTCAACTTTATCTCCACAAAGTTCTTCACCATATTTATTCAATGATGTGTAACCGTATTCTAAACAAAGTTCCATTATTATTCTCCTTTGTCTTCCTGTTGTAAAGTCTTCTTAAGTTTCAACAATGCTACTTTAGTCTCAGCAGTAGTTTCTCCCAACAATGATGCTATTTCCTGAGCCACTCTCATCTGTTTTTTAATCACATCATCTGTAGTTGCTAAAGTCTCAAGTTTTACAGAATTGAGTTTTTCATTGTAATTTACCATTTTTGTTACATCCTTCATTATGCCGAACATAACATTACTCCCTTTAAGAATATTTATGGACAAATCGATATAAGATTTTGTGTTTTCAAGGTAAACTTGTTTACGGTCAATATTTTTCTGCTCGTTAAATGCAATAGAAAAATCAGTAGGATTGAAATACTCACTTGCAAAATGTCCTTTTATAACATCTTCACCTATTCCCAATAGATTTTTTGCCTTTTCGTTGATATCAACAATATTCATATCCCCATCCAATACCAGTAATCCTTCAGGACTGTTATGAATAATTTCATAAGACATTGATTCAGCGCGTTTTCTCATATAAGGAAGACATATTTCAATATCTGCATATCCATTCAATACAGCCCAAGCCTTTTCACGACAAGAAGAGTATCCACATGCTCCACAATTGAGCTCATCCTCTGGGTTTACTTTTCCTGTTTTTCTTAATATCTCCTTTATTTGACTCTCAGTAGCAGGATTACTTTTATTTCTTAGACGTGGATAAAGTCCGCTGAAATTTATATTATATGATTTTGAATCTTCTTCTAAAGGAAGAGATTTGATCTCTTTACTTACATAGTTTCTTACATCGGCTGTCGCTCTTATGCTCTCCCCTTTTCCAATCAAACTGCACGGTCCGTTTACACACCCGTCAATACATGAATTCATCTCAAGAAAAACACCGGATAGAGTTTCAATATTTTCTAAAACCTCCCCACAATGAGCTACGCCATCAACAGCCATATATTCATATCCTTCAGGATATGTATCAAAAGATTTTATTATACCACGACGTATAGGAAAAAATTTTGATAAATTGGCATAATTTGATTTTGTATCTACGTGAAGATCAGAAATTTCATCCAATACAATATTTCTATCCTTAAACATTTCCTGTAAATCTTCAAATGTAAGAACACCATCTATCAAGTTACTCTCATGTGCTTCACGTTTTTTTGCTATACATGGACCAATAAAAACTATCCTTGCATCAGGATACAGCGAACGAAGTATTTTAGCGTGAGCGATTGCAGGAGAATCAACAGGTGCCAGATATGGCAAAGCTTTCGGATAATACAGCTGAATAAGACGGCATACCGCAGGACAAGCAGAAGTGATAAAATTTTTATATTTTCCTGTTTTAAGTAGTTTCTTATACTCCTTTACAACAGCATTCGCCCCGACTGCAGTTTCTTCAGCACTCATAAAACCCAACTTACCAAGAGCTATTTTAAAAACCGCAAAATTATGAACGTCAAAACTTGAAATAAAAGAAGGTGCCACACTGGCAATAACTTTGCCTTTCCCTTGGAGAAGTTTTTCGACTTCAGGCCTTTCACTATGCACTATTTTTGCGTTTTGCGGACAAATACCGGTACAGTGTCCACAAAGTATACAGCGCTCTTTTATTATTTTAGCCTGATGGTCCTTTACATCAATAGCCTTTACAGGACACTCTCTCAAGCATTTATAACAATCTTTACATCGAGCTTTCTTAAACTCAAGATACTCATTCATGATTATACATTTAGATTAAAGATTTAAGAGAGGATATATCTCTTTAACAAAAATATCTTCTACATTTCCACTATTGAGATTGTGGATAAAGATTTCATCTTCAGATATCTTATCAACATGTGAAGCACTGATGTCTTCCAATTTAACAGTTACTCCTTCAGAGCAAAAGCCCAAACAGAAACCTGCCTGTAATTCTACAATATCTTCCACATCATACTTATGCAGTGTAATCTTCAACTGTTCAATAACATCGTAAGAACCTTTCAGATGACATGAACTGCCTACACAAACCTTTATTACCATGACATTATTTTAATGCTTTTTACTGAAATATATTATTTCCGCAAAGGTACATCTCATAATTTGATAATCCAATAATATATATTATCAGCTCTTGAACTACTCTATGGTAAATCTAAGACCGGCGTTAAGATTAATATTTAAAGGTTTCTCCTTCCTTATGGTAGCAAGCGTAGAACCATCATCAAAATAATATACTATGCCGGGTTCAAAGAAGGCAGATATCGTCTTGGAAATATTATATTGTCCTCCCAATGTGGCATTTAACGACCATTGTAAAGGGATATTTCTTGCATTCAAACCATTAAGTCCGGATAAATATTCTCCGTATTTTGAAAAAACACATTTTTCAATAGCACCTCCAGCAGAAAAATAAAAATTATAATCTTTTTTGGAACTGATTAACATGTTTACTTTAAGTGGGATCCCTATATACCACAACGTATGTGTATCAATCACACTGTTATTTTCGTCATCCATAAGAAAAGAGGTAACCAAACGAGTGACAAAAACCCCCGATTCAAGAGAAAAATTATCGGTCAACCCTTTTTTGACAGAAACTCCGAAAGAAAAAGGAATATGATATTTATATTTATAATTAACAAAAGTGACGGCAAAGGTAGATTGTCCCGTTAAATTGATAAATCTCATATCATTTGTTGCACTCAGAATCGGACTTTTACCTTCCTGTTCAGAAAAAGTGTTGTCTCTTGAAAAGGTTCCGAAAAGAGCAAAAGAAAGATCGTCCCCTTTACGTTCATATTTCTGATCTTCCTCAGACATAAAGACATCATTTTCAAAGACTATCTTCTCCTCTAACGTTTTTGTTTCTTTTACAGTATTCTTCTCTTCTACGTTTTTTATTACTTCTGTCTTATAATCAGCACCTTCACATATTGGCTCCAGCCCCCTCTTATTATTAACTTCAACCTCGTTTTTAACATCCACTTTCTTATCTACTGCTGAAACAATTCTTTTTTCAGAATTAATTGATTTCACCTTAAAAATATTCTGTTTTGAGTTGTCATCTATTACTGTCATAGATAATTTTTTAGTATCTATTTTCCTTACAACATGAATGGATTCCTTATCTTGAATAGTATTCAAGACACCCAGTCCCAACCCAAGCAAGACAACAACCGATGCAGCCGCATACATTATTCTCCTCCTGATTATTACAGGACGCTTCAAATCCCTTTCAAGATTTGCCCAAAAGCTCTCATCGGCCGGTTCAGAGTAATCTTTCAATCTATCTTTGACCTGCAGAAGCCATTTATCTTTCTCTTTTTCCATACTCTGTTATTTTTTTTGCGAGAATACATTTTGCTCTGTAAAGTTGAGAGGAGGAACTTTTTTCATTTATGCCCAGCATTTTTGCTATTTCCTTATGGGAATACTCTTCAAAAACATATAAATTGAATACCGTACGGTATCCTGTGGGCAACTCTTTAATAAATTGCATCAAAACGTCACGAGGAATACCATCCAGCTGTGATTCCAATAAACTCTCATCAATAACTAAAGTGTTGTTTTCCAATGAACTTATTTCCGTACTATTCTTCAATAAATCCTTTTTTCTAAGACGCTGAAGACATGTATTTACCATAATTTTTTCTATCCATGCCCTCATTGACCCCTCACCCCTGTCAGTAAACCGATCAAGAGCCTTGTATACAAGAATAAATCCATCATGCATCATGTCTTGCGCCGTATCTCTATCAGGACAATAACGCATACACACAGCCAACATCCGTCCTGAATAACGTTCATATATCTCTTTCCAAAGCTCTATGTCTCTCATTAATTTCTTGATATGATTAATAAATGCAAAAGAATAATAAATACTGCATAAATAAAATTATTTATATATTTAATGCAGTAAAAGCAATGTGGTTGCATTTTATAGTTAACAAGCAAAAATAGTCTTAAATAAAACTTAAAATGAAAACATTTTACACATTTTTAACATTCGTATTAATATTTATTACAAGCTCATGTGAAAAAATGGATGAACAGCAGATAGAAAAACTGTTGGACTCAGGTTGTGAAATGTCAACAGGAATAATTCATACACCTGATGTTATGACACCTCCTGTTGCCGGTTATCCATATACCATTACCACCGATGATGGACTTCTTCTTTATCCGCAAAACCATTCCTCTTATTCTTACAAGCCAATAGAGGGACAAAGTGTTACTGTATACTACAATATTGACAAGTGGGCAACAATGCTTTCCAGCACTTCCTACGCAAGATTTGTCTACATACTATATATAGATAACTCAAATAAAAGTAATTTTATTTCGAGCATATAAAAAACTATAAATTATTTAATAATATTAAAAATAAAAAAATGAAACATTTAAAAACATTTTTACTCATTATTGTTGCTTTTGCAACATTATTAGGAACAACATCCTGTGACGAATGGAATAACCAAAACTCTTATGATGGAGTGTCATGGGGAACCATAGCACAATCCGTAGACCCTACTTACCCATTTCAAATCGTTGCTGACGATACAGTGGTTTTCTTCCCGTCAAATTACGTTGATGTTTTGAAAGAATACACCCCTGTTAATGGGCAAAGAATTGCTATTTACTATAATAATATTCAAGCAACAAATCCTTATTCATATCCTACAAAAACGATAGAAGTGGTACAAATAAGTGATATACTTACAAAGAGTATATTAAACACTTCACAAATCGACACTATTGCCAATGATAAAATTAATCCTGCTTCAATATGGTATGGTGGCGGTGGAAATTTAGGAGAACACAGATACTTAAATATAAAATTTCAAGTAATGGCCTCAGGCATGAGCACACACACTGTATATTTAGTCAAAAACCTCAACAACGAAGTTGATGAAGATGGATATTATCATTTGGAATTTCGACATGACAGCAGAGGAGACAGTCAAGTGTCATATTTCTCAGGATATGTATCATTTATCCTTGATGAAGATAGTATGGCAGAAGGCGTAAAAGGACTTAAAATTTATTCAAACACCATTTCTGAAGGAGAAAAAACATTCACTTTGGATTACCCGTCTTTAAAACCAGTCCTTTTTTCAAATTAAAAACAAAAGATAAGGAATATGCAAAAAAATTATAGCATTTAAATTTTTTTCATACATTTGCCAAATCAAAAAAGAAACAATGTATTTATTTACTACATATTTACACCTCCTGCTGGATTTAAAGATTAAACCCTGGGTGTAATTTGTATGTAATGAGATAACAAAAATATTATATAGTGCCACCCTATTAGGGTGGCATTTTTTATTTACACCTATAAGAAAAAATCATGAACGAAAAACTTTTTATATTCGACACAAGCTTAAGGGACGGAGAACAAGTTCCGGGATGTCAATTAAATACCATAGAAAAAATTGAATTGGCAAAAGCATTAGAATCGCTGAAAGTCGATATTATTGAGTGCGGGTTTCCCATATCAAGTCCGGGTGATTTTAAATCGATTGTAGAAATTTCAAAAATTATAACAGAATCTACTATTTGCGCCCTTTCCAGAGCTGTGGAAAAAGATATTGAAGTTGCAGCGGAATCGCTGCATTTTGCCACAAGAAAAAGAATTCATACCGGAATCGGAACTTCAGATCCACATATAAAATACAAATTCAACTCTAACAGAGAAGAAATCATAGAAAGAGCCGTAGCAGCTGTAAAATACGCAAGGAAATTTGTAGATGATGTTGAGTTTTATGCAGAAGATGCCGGTAGAACAGAAAACGAATATTTGGCAAGAGTCATTGAAGCAGTCATTAAGGCCGGTGCCACTACCGTAAATATACCTGACACAACAGGCTATTGCCTACCGGAAGAATACGGTTCAAAAATTAAATACCTCATAAATAATGTCCCAAATATTGATAAGGCAATTATTTCTACCCATTGCCACAATGATTTAGGTATGGCAACTGCAAACACTCTTTCAGGAGTTATAAACGGAGCAAGACAGGTAGAAGTTACAATTAACGGCGTTGGTGAAAGAGCGGGGAATACTGCATTAGAAGAGGTAGTAATGGCTATAAAGAGCAGAAAGGATATTCAGGTGTACACAGATATCATAACTAAAAACATATGCAAGACCTCAAGACTTGTCGAAACATTGATGAGGATGCCTGTCCAGCCAAACAAAGCTATTGTGGGAAGAAATGCATTTGCGCATTCATCCGGTATACATCAAGATGGTGTTCTTAAAAACAGGGAGAGTTATGAAATCATAGATCCGGTTGACGTGGGAGTAAACGAGTCTACAATTGCATTGACTGCCAGAAGTGGAAGAGCAGCCTTGAAGCATCACCTTGTAAGATTGGGAATTGAACTTAGTAATGCTGAACTTGATACAGCTTATGATAAGTTTCTAAAACTTGCAGATTGCAAAAAAGACATAAAAGACGATGATTTATATCTTATAGCAGGAATAACAAAAGATAAGCATGAACAGAAAATTAAGCTAAATTACCTTCAGGTAGTTTGCGGTAAAGATTCCATACCTATGGCTACGGTAAAATTGATTATTGACGGCGAAGAGTGCAGCTCTACATCAAGTGGAAACGGTCCTATTGATGCCGCATTCAAAGCAGTTAAAATTTTAATACACAGAAAAATAACACTTGAAGAATTTTTGGTCCAGGCAATCACGAGAGGTTCTGATGATATGGGGAAAGTACACATACAAATAGAAAACAAGGGAAATATCTATTATGGATTCTCTGCAAACACAGACATCATCACTGCTTCTGTAGAGGCTTTAATAAATGCAATTTCAAAAATATTATAAAAAACTTAAGAGATATGGCAGAAACAATTATTGATAAAATCTGGAAAAAACATATAGTAAAAGAGATACCGAACGGACCAACCATTTTATATATTGACAGACATCTAATCCACGAGGTAACCTCCCCTCAAGCTTTCTCATCTCTTAAAACAAGGGGATTGAAAGTATTTCGTCCGGAGAAAACATTCGCCACATGTGATCATAATGTACCTACTACTAATCAGGACAGACCTATACAAGACCCTTCCTCCGCTGTTCCGGTCGATGAATTAAGAGAAAACACTTATAACCACGGCATAAAATATTTTCCTTTAGGTGACCCCGGAAATGGAATTGTACATGTGATAGGACCGGAACAGGGCATTGTCCTATGTGGACAGACAATCGTTTGCGGAGACAGTCACACTGCTACTCACGGAGCATTTGGAAATATTGCTTTCGGTATAGGAACCAGTGAGGTTGAAATGGTATTTGCGACACAATGCCTGATGCAAAGTAAGCCGAAACAACTCAAAATTGAAGTAACAGGAGACCTTAAGTCAAATGTCAGTGCTAAAGATGTAATTCTATATATAATATCAAAATTAGGAACATCAGGAGGAACAGGATATTTTATAGAATATTGCGGAGATACATTTGAAAAAATGAATATGGAACAGAGAATGACCATTTGCAATATGAGCATAGAAATGGGTGCCCGCGGTGGCATAATTGCTCCTGATGAAATAACTTTTAATTATTTAAAAGGGAGAAAATTTACACCAAAAGGTGAAGAATGGAATATGGCTTTAGAGTATTGGAAAACCTTAAAAACAGATATTGACGCAACATTTGATATGTCATACTCTTTTAATGGAAACGATATTGAGCCAATGATAACATACGGAACAAATCCAGGAATGGGAATACCTATTTCATCTAGGATTCCTGAAACAGCAGTCGGTCAAGACAAAAATAGTTTCTCAAAAGCTCTTGAATATATGGATTTCAAATCAGGTGATTCTCTTTTGGGGAAAAAGATAGATTATGTCTTTCTTGGCTCCTGCACTAACGGTAGGATTGAAGATTTCAGAACTTTTGCAAATATTGTAAATGGAAGAAAAAAGAGTCCGAATATAGTTGCATGGCTCGTACCGGGCTCAAAAGAAGTAGAAAAAAATATTGAAAAAGAAGGGATTGGAGATATATTAAGAAATGCCGGATTTGAAATACGACAACCGGGATGCTCAGCCTGCCTTGCTATGAATTCAGATAAAATACCATCAGGTAAATATGCAGTTTCCACTTCAAATAGAAATTTTGAAGGACGTCAGGGTATTGGAGCAAGAACCATTCTGGCAGGGGCTGCAGTTGCAGCAGCCACGACAATTACCGGTGTAATTACAGACCCCAGAACCTTTTTAATGTAAATATGAGTTATGAGAAAAGATAAATTTAATATTCTTCAATCCAAAGCGGTATGTATTCCGATAGAAAATATAGATACCGACCAAATAATCCCTGCAAGATTTCTAAAAACCACCTCAAGAGAGGGTTTTGGAGAAAACCTTTTTCACGACTGGAGATACAATGCTTCAGGAGAAAAAAATAAAAATAACATACTTACTAAATGCACCGGAAAAATCCTCATTGCAGGTAAAAATTTTGGATGTGGATCAAGTAGAGAACATGCTGCTTGGGCTATTTATGATTATGGATTCAGAGCAGTTGTCTCGAGTTTCTTTGCTGATATCTTCAAGAATAATGCTCTCAATAACGGAGTCCTTCCCATACGAGTAAGCGACTTTTTTTTACAAAAAACAATAGAACTTTTGGAAAAACAACCAGATATAGAAATCACAATAGATTTGGAAAGAGAAAAAATTACTGTTCCTTATCTAGGTGAAGAACATTTTGAAGTAAATTCGTATAAAAAAGAGTGTCTTATGAACGCATATGATGATATAGATTACCTGTTGGCAATTAAAGGAGAGATAGAATCATATGAGGATAAAAATGAAATTCAATCAAACGATAAGAAGAATTAATAACATGAAAAAAACAATAGCTGTTTTACCGGGCGACGGAATAGGCCCGGAGATAATTAACCAGGCAGTAAAAGTAATTAATGCAATTGCAGAAGTGTTTGGACATGATATTGAGTATAAATATGCCTCAATCGGGGCTTGTGCTATAGACGAGTGTGGAGAAAGTTATCCCCTATCAACCCACAAGGTTTGTGAAGAATCGGATGCAATACTTTTCGGTGCAATCGGAGATCCAAAATATGACAACAACCCGACAGCAGTAATAAGGCCTGAGCAAGGATTACTCAAAATGAGAAAAGAACTCGGCCTTTTCGCCAACATAAGGCCTATACATATCTATCCTTCATTGATAAGTTCGTCCCCATTGAAAGAGAGTATCGTCAAAGATGCCGATTTTATTGTGATACGTGAACTTACAGGAGGAATGTATTTTGGTGAACCGAGAGGAAGGTCTGAAGATGGAGATAAAGCATTTGACTCATGTGTATATTCAAGAGAAGAAATCACTAGAATAACAAAAAAAGGGTTTGAATATGCCCGCAGAAGGAGAAAAAAGCTCACAATGGTAGATAAGGCAAATGTCCTTGCAACTTCAAGACTATGGAGAGAAGTAGTAACTGAGATTCACAAGAAGCAATATTCAGATATAGAACTGGAATTTATGTATGTTGATAACGCAGCCATGAAGATAGTATCAAACCCTTCCTGTTTCGACATCATTTTAACAGAAAATATGTTCGGGGACATATTGAGCGATATTGCAGGAGTTATCAATGGTTCCATCGGACTAATCCCTTCAGCATCGTTAGGAGAAATGCACTCCCTTTTTGAACCAATACATGGTTCATTTCCACAGGCAGAGGGAAAAAATATCGCCAATCCTATCGCAACTATTCTTTCAGCAGCGATGATGTTTGAGGATGCTTTTCAAGCAAATAAAGAGGGAAAAATGATAAGGCAAGGATGTGAACAGGCAATAAATGACGGAATTTGCACCGAAGATATTGTAGCCGGCAGTAAATACGGCACAACTAATGTAGGTGACTATATCGCAAATTATATTAAACAAACAAATAATAAATAAAATGGACTGGAAAAAATTAACTTTTGACTATAGTAAAGCAAACACAATGGTTTACTCACATTATAAAAACGGAAAATGGAGCCCCCTTGAAAGCAGCAATAGCGATTCAATGAATATTAACGTAATGTCCGGCGGACTTCAATATGCAAATGAAGCTTTTGAAGGAATGAAAGCATACAGAGGAGTAGATGGAAAAATAAGAATTTTCCGCCCAGATGAAAATGCAAGCAGATTGAAAAGTTCTGCTGATTTTTTGGGTATTGCCTGTCCAAGTGAAGAAATGTTCATGGAGGCATGCTTAAGGGCTGTTAAAGAAAACATTGAATTTATTCCTCCATACGAAACACGTGCCTCAATGTATATACGCCCATTTGTTTTTGGGTCAAACCCACAAATAAACCTTGTATGTAGCGATGAGGCCACCTTTATTGTTGTCGTCACACCAATAGGTAATTTCACCGGAACAAATTTCAATCCTACCAAAGCATTATTAGCACGTGATCATGACAGAGCCGCACCACTCGGCACAGGTTCATATAAAATAGGAGCGAACTACGCTGCTGCGATGTTGGCAGGGGTAAAAGCCAAGAATGAAGGATATTCAGCTGTTCTGTACCTTGATTCAAAAGAGCATAAATATATTGATGAATTTGGCTCTTCAAATTTCTTTGCAATAAGAGGTAACGCCTATATTACACCGGATTCCCCCTCTATTTTACCATCAATAACCAACAAATCTTTAAGACAAATAGCAAAAGACCTTGGAATGAGCGTAGAAAACAGGAAAATACCTGTAGAAGAGTTAAGAACATTTGATGAAGCCGGAGCATGTGGCACAGCCCTCGTCATCACCCCTATTCATGAAATCCATGACCGCGACCTCAACATCTCATATAAATTCGGCAGCCCCACTGAAGCAGGTAAAAATAGTATAAAACTATTCAAGCAACTTACAGGAATCCATTTCGGAGAAATACCGGACCAACATAACTGGAACTTGGTTATTTAATTAATAATGATAAAAAAAATGCTTTATCGGATGTAGTGAGGTATCTCTTCGGGAATAACCATTGATATTTCAACCAAACCTCCGACAATACCATCTTCAAACCATGGCGTCTGATAAATCATTTTCTTTACACCGTTTTTAAAAATAGTATAAGAATTGGATTTTCCGCTTTTGAGCATACTCTGAATCTTTTTCCATGAATTATCACTATGGCAATCTTTTAGGTTTTTACCTATAAGGTTGCCATATTTTGAAAATATATCTTTTGACTTGTCGTTCATAAAGATGATGTTCCCTTCAATATCACAAACTGTTATCGCACAGTTAAGTTCTTTAGCCCATTCGTACATATCGAGTAAATTTTATTGTACAATTATAGTTATAAAAATGTCCTTTTTTTACAATTTTGGTTAAAATAATTATCTTATTTTCACTGACTCTGGCTCCCTATGTAAAACATTACTGGTTTCTCAAGACAGATGATATCATGCAGAGTCCGCAGCGCATTATCCCAATGATTTCAAGCCATCAAATGAAAGTGTTTTGATCAGTCTGAATGTAGACGAAATAAATAAAACATTAACCATGATTGAAAAAAACGGAGGAAAAACTATTCGTCCTAAAACAAAAATTCAAGCAGAAGGTCGTAGCTACTTTGCAATATTTATTGACTGTGAAGGAAACCGTGTAGGACTCTATTCTGACAAATAAACCTATTGTTGAAAAATTTACAAGCGGGCACATCTCTTTTATTAGGATGTACCTGCTTTTTTATTTTAGAAAACAAAATATTAAGAACAAAATTCGGTGAGTTTACTGATATAAGTCAAGGTAAGACGATGCATAGCCCTGGTTACTGCCACATAAAGTATGCTGCGGTCAATATCAGAACAATAGTTTTTTTCATCAACATCCGGAACTATCACTTCATCAAATTCAAGTCCCTTTGCCATAGATGCTGAAGTAATGATAATTCCTTTTGTAAAAGTGGTACTTTCACTTGACAAAAAATATATTTCATTCCCATTATTTTTCAACATTTCATAGAGAGCGGATGCTTGTTTTTCATCTTTGCAAATAATTCCAAGAGAGATATTGTCTGATTTTTTAAAGTCTATTATAAGTTTTTCAATACCGGTTATCTCCTCTTTTTTATTATTAAAACAAATAATCTGAGGCTCTTCCCCATGCCTTGCAACAGCTTCGAGCTCTTTGTTATATGATATCTTCTGTGCAAAATTTGTTATCTCATATGTTGACCGATAACTTTTAAAAAGTTTCATCACTTCACCGGTAACAAATGCTCTCTGTATCATATCAGCCGTTGATGATCCGTATGGATTAACAGATTGGCTTGCATCTCCAAGAACAGTCTTCCGGCATGGATAGAGTTTTAAAAGAACTTTATACTGAATAGGTGAATAATCCTGCATTTCATCAATTATCAAGTGTTTAACCTGAATTTCCGGTCTTATGTTTTCTATAGCGATACGTAAATAAGCGAGCGGTGCAAGATCAGAATATTCAAGAGTGTGATTAGCACGCAACTTAAACATATCGGAAGCGCCGGCCCACTCAAAGAAATCTTTATATAGTTGCAGGTCATTATGTCCTTTAAACATGTCCCTAATCTCTTTTTTTAGAATATTTTTTTCAGGCGTCGATAAAATAATGCGATAATCTCTATATAGTGCTTCAATTATATGTTCTATCATAGGGACAAAGCGTTGCCGTAAAGGATAACGAAAAAACCTTCTAAACTCTTCCTCAATAAATTCATGTGGTATCGTAATATGTTTTACTTTAATGTCTGCCGGACTGAAATAGGTGTTTTCTACATGCAAAATAAATTTGTCAAGTTTTGTGATAAAATCAAAAGTTGATTTATACCGGATGCGTTCAATATATCCAATTGCCGGTTTATCAAGCAATTCAGAAATTTGATTAAAAAATGTCTGGAACTTATATTTCGAACCTATGATTTTTAAAAGTATTTGATCCATACTGCTCTCTGGAATATTTTCTTCTCCCAACTCGGGAAGTACGTTAGAAATATAGTCCGCAAATACCTTATTAGGAGATATAATAAGGAGATCCTTAGAAGACAAACTATCTTTATGAGCATAGAGCAGATAAGCAACTCTGTGAAGTGCAATAGAGGTTTTACCTGATCCTGCTACACCTTGAATAATCAGTACCGCGGCATCCTCATTACGAATTATACGGTTTTGTTCACGTTGAATAGTAGTAACAATGCTTTTCATCTTTTTATCGGCATTGGAACTAAGTTCTTTTTGAAGTATATCATCATGCACGGTAACTGAGTTTTCAATCATATACTCCATTATCCCATTGCGGATACGGTACTGTCTTTTTAGTGAGATATTACCCTCAATAACACCTGAAGGAGAGGTATAAGAAGCCATTCCAAGCTCGTGATCATAGTACATTCCGGAAATTGGAGCACGCCAGTCATAAATAAGATTAGTTTTATCATTGAAGTTATAAAAATTGTTTACTCCAATATAAATTGGTTGCGTCTCACTATTTTCTTTCTTTTCACAAAAGTCTATACGTCCGAAGTAAGGTATGTTAAGCATCCTGCCAAGACGTTCACGTTGAGCAATAATACTACCACCAACTGCTAAAATGTTGAGTATGCCCTCACGCACTGACCTTTTCTCCTGAGCATCAATATCCATCCTGCCTTCCCATAGATATTCCTTTTGATCCTGAAGTAACTTTTGTTGATCTTTTACTGATAAATCAATATCATCTATTACATCTTTTATGATGCTTAGAATTTGCTGCAGATATATCTTTTCTTCTTTTTCGCTTTTTTTAAAGACAATACTCATGGCTATAAATATTTATTTATTCCTCTATTTTCCGAATGGTGGAAAAATGCCGACATACACTGTTAGCTGTCTGTATAATGAAGGGAAGAGACAAATGTAAGGCAAAATTATTATATGTGAAAATTAATAAATACAACAAAATATTTTTTTCATTTTAAGCAGTAAAACCAAAGTGAATGCATTTTGTTGTTAACAAGCATAGATCTAACATTGATAAATCCGTATTTATCTTATAAGATATCTTTATAAACACAAAATCATGAAAAAAACTTTATTCTTTCTATTTATTCTATTTGCCATTGTAAGCTGTGAAAAAGAAGATAATGATACTAACATTGTTTGTACAACCGATTGTACAACCATTAGTGGGCATATTTTAACGTCGGGAAATCTACCATTGGAAGGTATAAAGATAAATTTAAAGTATATTGAAAATGGATTCCTATATTACCACTCCTGGTTAAAAAGAGAAACAACAACAGATGCAAATGGTTATTTTAGCATGTCTTTCAACATAAAAGATGATGAGGTG
>JBAXYG010000008.1:0-15748 GCA_041670905.1 Bacteroidales bacterium | reverse complement strand
TTCCCAAGACGTTGCCTCAAAAGTATCATTCCATTTGCAGTCTGGGAATTATTATCTCCCTGCGATAAACTGCTACCATCATTTATCTTGTTTTTTACCCCTGATTTCTCATTTTGAGTGGAAAAATCGGATACCTCTTTAAAATCTCCATATCCAATATTGAATTGAGGAATAAAAAGTATTGAAGTGTTTTTAGTAATATGCCAGTCGACTCTTGCCCCGGCCCTGTGTCCATATGTATTTGTAGTGCTATATCCGCCATTCTCACTTATCAATGAACTCCCATCTTGTTTTAATGTGTTTTTAGATGTTTTTTCAGTTATATATTTTTCATTTCCGTTAAAAAGATAATTGCCTGATAATTCTGATTCATTACCAAAAGTTTTTGATCCGTTGATACCAGTCATATAAGAAGTAGAGATACCGTTTCCACCACCAAAACCCATACTACCTCTGCCCATACCACCACTACCACGCATATTAAGCATCATACTACTTGCCATATCATTAAACCCACGATTATTTGTGTTATTGCCATTAGCAATAAAACTGAGCTGATTAGATTCGGTAAAACGGGCAATCATAGCAGACCCCTGAAAACGTAAATCATTATCTACATCACGAACATCTGTACCAGCACCTGCCAGAATACTTCCGAACCAACCATTCATCATACCTTTCATTATACTTAGATCTATAACTGTTTCTTCATTTCCATCATCTATACCAGAAAATGCAGCCTGCTCAGATTTTTTCTCAACTACTTTGACTTTTTCGACAATTTTAGCGGGAATATTCTTTGTTGCCAATTGAGGATCATCAAGAAAGAATGTTTTACCGTCAATAGTGATTTTTGTGATAGTTTTACCATTAGCAGTAACAGAACCATCTGATGCTACTTCTACTCCTGGTAGTTTTTTAAGCAACTCTTCCAACATGTCATTATCAGAGGTTTTGAAAGAAGAAGCATTGTATTCAATTGTATCTTTCTTTATTATTATTGGATTGCCTACACTGGTAACAACAGCTTGTTCTAGAAAATTGACTTGGACTTTCATTATAATCTCACCAAGATCAACATTCTTATCAATCTCCACCTGTTTCTCCAGTGGATCGTATCCTAAAAGTTCCCCTTTTACGGTATATTTTCCGCCCTTAAGCTCCGCCAATACAACTTTCCCTTCAGCATCCGTCAATGCGTATTTTTCAGCTTTAGTGCTCCCCTCTTTTGTTATAGAAACAGTTGCAAACTCAACTGCCTCTTTTGTTTTCTCATCTATCAACTGCAACTTCAAATTAAATTTTTTTGGTTGCGCATTCGAAACACTCCCTGCAATAAACATAAGAATTACAGCGATTTTTACTACTCTTTTAAAAACCATATTTTTTACTATAAATTTTTTTCAACATTTAGACATTAGAAACCATAAAAAGTTAAATCACTTCGATTGTTTTTTCTTATTTTATTCGTCCAGGATGTAATTTGACAAATGATTCCCAATTAGTCGAACATTCTCTGTCAATGAAAGGATTTGAAAGTTGATAGAAATGACACATCGCTATTGCTAAAGCATCTGAAGAATCAAGGTGCTGTGAATTTATCTTAACATCCAAAATCTTATCAAGCATCAATCTTACCTGCTCTTTTGATGCTGCACCTTTGCCGGTAATAGACAACTTTACTTTGCGAGGAGCATACTCAAAAACAGGAATTTCCCGGTATAATGCAGCAGCAATAGCCGCTCCCTGCGCTCTTCCTAGTTTCAGCATGACTTGAGGATTTTTACCATAAAATGGGGCTTCAATCGCCAAATCATCCGGAACATATTTATCCATCAGACTACCAACTTCAGAAAAGATTCTTTTGAGCTTTATAAAATGATCTTTTTCTTTCCGCAAATCAATCACCCCCATATCAACATAATGAGCACTTACGTTATCAATAAGAATAACCCCGTAACCTAAAATATTGGTTCCGGGGTCTATTCCCATTATAATTCTCTGTGGAATGATTTTTTTCATAAAAAATTAATCAATGATATCAAAACCGGTATATTTCTGAAGCACTTTAGGCACAAAAATCTTGCCGTTTTTCTGATAATTTTCAATTATTGACGCAAGAATACGCGGCAAAGCCAACGAACTTCCATTCAGAGTATGAGCAAGTTGAGTTTTTCCAGTCTCATCCTTATATCTAAGTTTAAGCCTATTAGCCTGATACGATTCAAAATTTGAGACCGAACTTACTTCAAGCCATCTTTTCTGAGCAGCAGAATAAACTTCAAAATCATAAGTAATAGCAGAAGTAAAACTCATATCCCCACCACAAAGTCTCAGAATACGATATGGCAATCCTAGCCCATTCACAAGTTTTTCAACATGATTGACCATACCGCCAAGAGCTTCATATGATTTATCAGGGAGCGATATCTGAACTATTTCTACCTTGTCAAATTGATGAAGACGGTTCAACCCCCTTACATCTTTACCATATGAACCTGCTTCACGTCTGAAACATGGAGTGTATGCAGTCATCTTTACAGGAAAATCAGAAACAGACAATATTTCATCACGATAAATATTTGTTACAGGAACTTCTGCAGTCGGAATAAGATAAAATTTATCCAATCCTACATAATACATCTGTTCCCCTTTATCCGGAAGTTGTCCTGTACCAAAACCTGAAGCTTCATTTACCATAATTGGAGGCTGTATTTCTAGATATCCTGCATCAGTATTCATATCTAAGAAATATGAAATAAGAGCTCTTTGTATCTTTGCTCCTTTGCCCTTATAAACAGGAAACCCTGCTCCGGTAAGTTTAACACCAAGATCAAAATCTATGAAATCAAGTTTTTTTGCCAATTCCCAGTGAGGAAGAGCGTTTTCTTCCAATTCAGGGAAAGTCCCTCCCATCTTAACAACAATATTATCTTCCGCCGTTTTCCCGACAGGAACCATATCACAAGGAAGATTTGGTAACAAAACCACCAATTCATTCAACTCATTACTGTTTGATTCAAGAGAATCATTAATTTCTTTCGATTTTTCTTTCAAAACAGAAACTTTCTTTTTAACCTCTTCTGCCTCTCCTTTCTTCCCCTCTTTGATGAGATTCCCTATCTCTGCCGCCCTTATCTTTTGATCCGCCAGACAGGAATCAAGTTCCCCTTGGAGCATACGTCTTTTCCTGTCTATTTCAATAATTTTTGCAACTATTTCTCTTGCGTCGAAATTTTTAACCGCAAGTCGTTTTATAACGAAATCCGGTTGTTCTCTTAAAAGTTTAAGTGTTAACATTCTCTTGATATTTAAACGGCACAAAGATATAAAAAAAGAGAGTATCTTGCGGACACTCTCAATATTTTTAAGCTATCTTATTATGTTTTCAGTTACACTTTAGGCAGTACCGAAACATAAGACTTATCATTAGCTTTCTTTTTAAAAGTTACAATACCATCAATCAGAGCAAAAAGAGTATGGTCTTTACCAATACCAACATTTTGACCTGGACAATGAACTGTACCTCTTTGACGAACTAATATATTACCGGCCTTAGCCACTTGGCCGCCAAACAATTTTACGCCTAATCTTTTGCTGTGTGATTCACGGCCGTTCTTTGAACTACCAACACCTTTTTTATGAGCCATTATCTAAACCTTTTTTAATTAAGCAATATCTTCAATTTGGATCTTTGTCAAATATTGACGGTGACCGTTTTTCTTTTGAAAACCTTTACGGCGTATCTTGTGAAAAACAATTACTTTATCACCTTTGCAATGTTCAATAACAGTTGCTTTAACTGTGGCATCTTTTACATAAGGAGATCCTACCTTAACTGCACCTTCGCTGTCAGTTAATAAAACTTTATCAAAATCAAGAGACGCACCTACCTCAGCGGCTAAGCGATTAACAAAAATTTGTTTGCCCTTCTCTACTTTAAATTGCTGTCCTGCAATATCTACAATTGCGTACATAAAATAAATATTAAAATTTATGACTGTAAGCGGATATATATTTAAATATCTCTTAATCAATAGCTTATCAATCTTCTATATCCAATTTTGGAATGCAAATATAATGTTTTTTATCTGCACTACAAATTTTTTTAAAAAATACTAATTAATTTAGAGTTTGTTAGCAGAGTGGTAATAAACAACATCTACACCATTTTTCTCGTAAAATATTTTTGTTTACTTTTTCTTTAACGTATATAAATACATTTTATTATTAAGAATTATTTAAAATTATTGTATGTTTGTAACAAACTTGTAATAAAAACCAAAACCTATTCTTAAATTTTTATGGAAGTACCTTTTTCCTATAATAAAATTTACTCGGGAATTAACTTTATCTCACGCAAAAAAGATACCTTATTAATTTCCGACTGTCTTAAGGCTAAAAAAAGCATAACACTTTACAGTGCGCCTAAGACTGGAAAACAATCACTTATACAACAATCATTAGACATTCTGAACAAAGAAAAATACAATTATATCTTATGTCAAATAGATTTGTTTAATGTTAGAAACAAGAAACAATTCATTTCGGCATTTGGAAATGAAATGCTTTCTCTATCCCGCAGATTGAATATAGGATCCATTCTCCCTTTCGACATTCAAATCGAAAAACTATCTGAAAATGAAATTATCAATTTACCAGAAAAAATCGCCGAAAAGTACAACAAAAATATAATAATATATTTCAAAGAATTCCAAAATATTCTTTTGTTTGAAGATGGTGAAGAATTTATTGAAACCCTTGAGAATATATGGACTCGCCAGCATGAAACAACTTATATTTTTACCGGTTCATTCATTAATTCAATGAAATATATTTTTGAAGAAAAAAAATATTTTTTCAACCATATTGAAAACATTATCCCTTTAAAGCTCTCTCAAAATGCCGTCGTAGAATACATTATAAGTGGTTTTCTATCTACCGGACGCGTAATAGAGCAGGAACAAGCCTTGGAAATATATAACATTACTGATGGGAACCCATGGTATATAAATCATTTATGTTCAATATGTTACTCTCTACCTATCGGTTATGTAAATAGCAATATTGTCAATAAAGTAAAAGAGATACTATTAAGTATTCACGTTCCAAATTTTATGCAAATTGTAGAAAATTTGACTGAAAACCAGTTGAATTTTCTGAAAGCCATACTGGATGAGGTACCAAGATTTAGTAGTTCAGAAATTCTGGAAAAATACAAACTTAACTCATCTGCAAATGTATTCCGGTTAAAAGATGCATTGAAAAAAAAGGAAGTAATTACCTTTGATCAGGATGACAACGCCAAGATAATTGATCCAATGTTTAGATATTGGCTTAAAAATTATTATTTTAAAACAAACAAATGAAACGTATAGTAATATTATCAGGTGCCGGAGTTAGTGCTGAAAGCGGCATAAGAACATTTAGAGATAGTGATGGACTTTGGGAAGAATACAACGTTATGGAAGTTGCCTCCATTGATGGATGGTATAAAGATTCTAAAACAGTACTGGAATTTTATAATGCAAGGCGAAAACAGATTAAAGACGCCCAACCCAATAATGCTCATAAGATAATTGCAGAACTAGAAAAATATTTTGAAGTGTCAGTTATTACACAAAATATTGATAATCTGCACGAAAGAGCCGGAAGTTCAAACGTAATCCATCTTCATGGAGAGATAACAAAAGTCCGTCCTGAAAATGATGAAAACACTATAATAGATATAGGTTATGCTGATGTGAACATCGGAGATACCGATAAAAACGGGATACAACTTCGTCCTCACATTGTATGGTTTGGAGAAGCAGTACCTATGATGGATAAGGCCATTGAAGAGGTCAAGAAAGGGGATATTCTCCTGATTATAGGAACATCCCTCAATGTATATCCTGCGGCAGGACTTGTTAATTATGTCAAGAAAGGGACCCAGATATATCTTATTGATCCTAACCCTATAAGATTGAATTATCAATATTTCACACAAATACAAGAACAAGCATCATCAGGAATGAAAAAAATAAGAGAATTGTTGTTGAAATGAAAAATATAGTATTAGCTGTAACAGGAGCAAGCGGCTCTATCTATGCAGAACGTTTTATAGAAGTTGTTTCAAAAAAATATAATGAAATAACTTTAAATATCATATTTACAGATACTGCAAAAAAAGTATGGAAACTTGAAAGGAAAAATGATACAGATAAATTTTTAAAAAAAATCAATAACATTCATATTGTTGACAATTCCAGTTTTAATGCTCCTTTCTGCTCAGGCTCAGCATCTGCAGATTTAATGATAATCCTCCCGTGTAGTATGGGGACTATAGGAAGAATAGCTTCAGGCATATCAACAGATACTATAGGACGAATAGCAGATGTTCAGTTAAAAGAGAAAAAAATGCTAATTATTGTACCGAGGGAATCTCCATTCAATCTTATTCACCTAAGAAACATGACACTATTGAGTGAAGCCGGAGCGATTATTGCCCCTGCATCCCCTTCGTTTTACCATAACCCGGAAGATATTGACACTCTTGTAGACTCATTTATTGGACGTATCATACAACTATGCGGTATAGATAAATTGAAAGAAGAATATATGTGGGGAATAAAAAAAATGTTATGACATCTAATTGGTATGTATTATACACTGCTCCCCGAGCAGAAAAAATGGTTGAAAAAAGGCTGCAAAGCAATGGAATTACGACATACCTTCCTTTACACAAATCAAAGCGTAAATGGTCAGACAGGGTAAAAGTATTAAATGTTCCGCTGTTCAATTCCTATATTTTTGTATATTGCAGCGAATATGAACTCAGGGGAACAATTTTGATACCTGGTGTGGTCAGGATAATATATTATCTTGAAAAACCGGCAATAATAAGAGAAAATGAGATTAGTGCTATAAAGAATTTTTTAAAGATATCAGAAGGGAACAGAATAATTATCGAAGGAGATGAGGTCGAAATTATTTGCGGTCCAATGAAAAAAATTTACGGAGAAGTAATACAGATAAGTGAGAGATATTCAGTATTATATATTGAAGAATTACGGGCTAAGGTTTGTGTAGAAACAATTAATCTTGAAAAAGTAAAAGAACAATAAAATATGAAAGGCATAGTATTAGCTGGTGGTTCAGGTACTCGATTGTATCCAATTACAAAAGGAGTATCAAAACAAATGCTTCCTATTTATGATAAACCTATGGTTTACTATCCTATTTCTGTCCTTATGATGGCGGGAATCCGTGATATACTTATTATTTCAACCCCATCCGATCTTCCAGGATTCAAAAGGCTACTGGGAAGTGGTTCTGATTTTGGAGTAAATTTCTCTTATGAAGAACAACCTTCCCCCGACGGACTTGCACAAGCTTTAATAATCGGAGAAAAATTTATCGAGAATGATAATGTTTGTCTGGTATTAGGAGATAACATTTTTCAGGGGAACGGATTTAAAATTCTACTTGACAAAGCGGTAGAAAATGCTGAAAAAAATAATACCGCTACTATTTTTGGATGCTGGGTACAGGATCCTGAACGTTACGGAGTAATATCATTCGATACTGGAGGTAATCCTAACTCTATTGAAGAAAAGCCTAAAAAGCCTAAAAGCAACTACGCTGTCGTTGGATTATATTTTTATCCAAATAAAGTAGTAAAAATAGCAAAGGAAGTAAAACCCTCCGCTCGCGGAGAACTTGAAATAACCTCTGTTAATGAAAATTTTCTTAAAAATAAAGAATTAAAAGTTCTCACATTAGGGCGTGGTTTTGCATGGCTTGATACGGGAACACACGAATCTCTCTCAGAGGCTTCAACTTTTGTAGAAGTTATTGAGAAAAGACAAGGATTAAAGATAGCTTGCCTTGAAGAAATAGCATTCAATAACGGTTGGATTACAGCAAATCACCTTCGTGAAATTGCTCAACCGATGATTAAAAATCAATACGGACAATATTTATTATCACTTATAAAATAGTTTTTAATGAAAAAAATTTTATTTACATTCTGCATATCATTATGCACTTTTTCTCTTTTTGCACAGGTAAAAGATGTTAAGTTTGCCTATTTTGCCGACACCCACATTTCCGTAGGCTCAGGAAAAATTTCGGAACTTGAAAAATGCATCGAAGATGTAAATTCTCTCCCTTATTTACAATTTGCAATTTTTGCCGGTGACATTACCGAATTTGGTAGCGACAAAGAGATTAAACTAGCAAAAAGTATTATTGATAAACTTAATATACCATATTATATCGTCGCTGGTAATCATGATGCAAAATGGTCTGAAAGCGGTTGCAACACATTTGCAAAAGTATTCGGATATGAAAACTTCGAATTTGATGCAGGTGGAATAAAATTCATAGGAAGTAACAGTGGGCCAAATATGAGAATGGCTCCAGCACTTTTACCTCATGAAAGTTTGGTATGGCTTGATTCGATAGCTAAGGTTACTAAACGAGAACAACCTGTCATATTTATTAACCATTATCCTCAGGACACATCAATGCTTAACTATTTTCAGGTTATCAATACTCTAAAAAGAACAAACATACAACTCATTATGGGTGGACATTGGCATAGTAATGTAAAGATGGATTACATGGGAGTACCAGGGATGTTGGGAAGATCACCATCAGCAAGAAAAGATGCAGGCATCGGCTATAATATCATTTCCATTTCTAACGGAATAATATCCGCACAAGAAAGAATCGCAAATGTGGAAACCCGTCCTGCTTGGTATAGTATAAAAATGAGTTCAGAACCAAGATTTTCAACAACTGAAACAATGAAAGATAACCCATATGGGTTGCCTTCAGATTTTCCTTGGCTTACATTTAAAATCAATAATGAATATCCTGAAGTACAGAGCATCTGGCGCAATCAGGATGAAAGCGATATAGGATGTGGAGCAACCCTTTCGGGAAACTACGTTGTATATGCAAATACACAAGGAGTAATAAAAACCCTTGACTCAAATAATGGTAAACTACTATGGAGTTTCAAAACTGAAGGAAAAATATTTTCTACACCGGCTATTGATAAAAAAAGAGTGGTCGTAGGGTCCACCGACTCAAACATATATTGTTTTGAATTAAAAAGCGGAAAACTTCTATGGAAATATAAATGTGAAAAATCGGTACTTTCCTCTCCAACTATATTTAAAGGAAATGTTTTTATAGGAGCATCTGACGGTATATTCAGAACACTTAATCTGATGACTGGAAAACTCGTATGGGGCTTTGACCAAGTAAGTGGGTTTGTTGAAACAAAACCTTATGTGGATAAAAAACAAGTCGTTTTTGGAGATTGGGCCAATACATTATACTCACTTGACACCAAAACTGGAAAGCTACAATGGAGTTGGAAATGCAAAGGGAGTCGTATGTACTCTCCAGCTGCAGTTTATCCAATAAAAACAGAAAATAAGATTTTCTTTGTCACACCAGAAAGAAAAACATATTGTGTTGATGCAAGAAACGGGATAGAACTTTGGTCGGCAAATGGCGGCCGCGAATCAATCGGAATATCTCCGGACAAATCAAAAATTTATGTTAAGACAATGTCAAATACTTTAATTGCATTTTCCACACAATCAAACAATGCAAAGAAAATTTGGGAGATAAAAAGCGGATTGAATTATGATATTGCCCCTACACCCACATCTTCAATTATGGTTAAAGGATTAGGTGAACTTGTATTCGTTCCTACCGACAAAGGTAACATCTTCTGTTTCAGTGGATCTGACGGTACCCTTTTGTGGAAACATAAAGTGTCTGTTGCTTTAATAAATTCTATTGTTCCTTTACCTGGCAATAAATTATTAGTTAGCACTATGGACGGTATCGTAACGTTACTAAGTTTCAGTATAAAATAAATTTATATAATTTCCACCGCACTTGACATAATCCATCCCTGACGTCCATCAGAAAGCTCTATCTTGATCCATTCACCAAGAGAATCGAGTATATTCACTTTTGTTCCCTCATGAAGAATGAACAGAGATTTTCCTGCATCGTCCGGTGAACTTTTTATAGATGTAACTGGCAACATCAGTATCGCTTTATCCTGAGAAATAGAATCTTTCCTTTCTGTAATTGAGAAAGAGATGGAAAATATTGCAAAAAACATTAAAATACAAGCAAAAATAAAAGATATTTTTCGCTTGCCGGATGAAGACCCATATTTAAATATTAGCATTAGAATTGCCACTATAAATAAAAGAGATATTGTCACCCAGGCCCAGGCATCAGAAGAAAAGATGTATTTTGCTTTTTTTACCCATGTTACAAGAATAAAATCAGGTACTACGTCTATCTTATCTAATGTTTGCTCTTGTAAAATTGCAATATTATTCTGCGCATCTTTGTATGAAGGGTCTTGTTTTAAAGACTTTTCAAAATACAAGATTGAATGTGAATTGTCACCAAGTTTATAATATGTATTTGCAATATTATAATACAATTGAGCAGACACCATACGTTCACTTTCAATTACCTTGTATTTTGTCAAAGCATCATCATATTTTCCTTCAGTATAACTTTGATTTGCTTCTTTCCAAAGTGTTTTTACATCATTAGCAGCCCTAACAGATGTTACACCAACCGTTGAACTTATTACTAATGCCAGCAGTAAGACAATAGCAGTACTACTATTTTTAACTTTTTTATTTACATTTTTCACTTTACCCTCCAACTCTGAAATAACTCTGATAGCTTCGTTATAATGATTTTCCATTGCTTCATGACCGGCATCTGGAGCATAACGCGCATATTCACAAGCATCAATCAGGCTTATTAGAGAATCAATTAACTCAGCTGATGTCTCTTTTTCAGACATTACTTCTCTGATTTTATCTTTTGAAAGATCAGCAACAGGAATAGTCAATTTATCAGATATGTATCCTAAAACTGCCTTATGCAGCTCATCATAGTATGCTGAATTAAGATTCTGCTTCAAATAAGACCCTGCTATCTTCAATCTTGTACGAGCAATCATATTTGCTTTTCTATTCTTTGATCCGGCAATATCTTTACGACGCAAAGCCCTTATATTTAATATATTAACAGCCACAAAATAAAATATAACTATTATAGCAAGAATAACAAAAAATAATATAGACCCCACAAAAAAACTTCCTGTTTTTCTCAAATTCGCAGATCCTGTGGAAATAAATCTGATATCATCAGAAAGATTCTTCACAGATTGTTTATTTATACCTGAAATAGGAACACCACCCTGAGCTACTTCTTCACCTTTTCCAACCTTCAAATTTAAAATTCCGGAATTCAATGTAATATATTTACCTTTTGAAATATTGTAGAAAGAATACTCTATTGGATCTATTTTAAACTCTCCATAACTTCTTGGTATAAAGGGGAACTCAAATGTCTTTGTTCCATTTGTTCCATCCGCCGAAATATTTTCAGTAGTTTTTATATCATAAACCTCAAAATCAGGAGGAAAAGTTATTTTTGGGGCTTCAAGCAAAGATATATTTCCTCTTCCTGTAATAGTAACAATCAATGAAGCTGCATCATGTGAAAGAATACCTTCCTTACTGAATCTTGTACTCATCTTGAAATCACCTGCACCCCCGGCAAAAGAAGCCGGAGCATTTGCCGGTAAATGATTAACATTAACCTTCACGGCAGATGATGTAATTCTCTTTCTTACAGTCTGATATGAATCAAAAAAATCATCAAATACTGATTTTGAGGCCGAGGTCTCAGGAGTACGTAACCTAAGCTGACATATCATTTCAGAAGGATCTATCGTAATAGTCCCTGTTTGCTGAGGTATAAGCATATATTTTCGAAGGACAGCTACACTATAAATCTCCCCTCCAACATTTTCTCTTTCAAATTCTATATTCTGGGGAGACTCAGTCTCCTTGCTCCAGAAACCGTTAAATGTAGGAAATTTAATATTTTCAAAACCAGAAATATCTACTTTAGAATAAAGCTTTAAAGTGGCTGTTATCGGTTCACCTTTTACAACATTTGTTTTATTAAGACTTAATTTCAAAAAGATATCTTCTTTAGAAATATTTGTAGAAACTGCACTTTGTTTCTTATCAGAATTCGTATTATTAGATTGAGATAAAGCCGAACTTCCTTTTACTACCTCTATAGTTAAGGATCCACACGTATAGCTTTTCTTATCAATCGTAGCGGTAGCTGCAGGTAAGGTAAATTTACCTTCAGTTTTAGGCTGTAAAAGATATGTATACGTTTCCTGGAATGAAGACATTCGTTTGCCGTTAATAATTTGCGTATTATACATAGAGCCTGTCTGAGGGCCCCAAGCTATTGTAAAATCGTTTGAACCAGGCCAATTGAAATTTGAAATCTTTGCATCTGCAGTAAATACTATTCGGAATGTTTCATCCAAAGAAACAACCTTAGGAGCATCCACAGTAAACGAATTTTGCCCGAAACAAACAAATGTGTTAAATAATAACAATACAAATAATAATTTGTGTTTCATATCTACCAATTTTTTTCTTTCTGTTTTGATTGAAGCAATAGGGCTTTCTCCTTCTTTACCTTATCCTGTGTCTCTTTCTCCTTATTCTGCAACGCCTGCAACATCTGTTGTGCAGCCTGAGGAGTTATTTTAGGAGGAACATTCTGTTCTCCCTGAGAGTTCTGATCTTTGTTCTGATCTTTGTTCTGATCCTTATTTTGGTCTTTGTTTTGGTCCTTGTTCTGGTCCTTGTTCTGATCTTTGTTTTGGTCCTTGTTCTGGTCCTTGTTCTGATCTTTGTTTTGATCCTTGTTCTGATCTTTGTTCTGATCCTTATTCTGGTCTTGTTTTTTTTGATTTTCTAACATCTTTTGAGCATAGGCCAAATTAGACTTAGTCTCTATATCAGAAGGATAACAACGTAAGGAATTCTTATAAGCATCAACAGCCTCTTGGTATTTTTTCTGCTTTAAAAAAGAATTTCCGGTGTTGTGATACATATCCGCCCCCTTATCAAGTTTACTAAGAGAGTCAACAACTACATTATAATATTTATCCGCCTCAGTATAATTTTCCATGCGGTAATACGTATTTGCAAGATTAAAATTAGCCGCATTAGAAAGAGTATCCTTTAGCAAAGCTTTTTTATAATTAATTTCAGCCTCTTGATATTCCCCCTTTTTATAGTTTCGATTACCCTTGCGAACATTGGATCGGTCAACCTGTCCAAAAGCAGCCATATAACCGCAAAAGAACATTAACAAAATTATCATTAATCTTTTCATATCTTATCAAAACAATTTTTTACCCGTTTTCCTTATACCAACCAACATTTCAAGTATGAAAAAGAAAAGAGCAATTGCAAAAAAATACATATATTGTTCATCAAAATCCTCAAAAACAACAGATTGAAATTTTTGTTGATCAATTTGACGAATATTTTCAATAATAGGGTTTAACCCAAATTCACTGTTTCCAGCACGTACATATTGGCCTCCTCCTATTCCTGCCAACTCACGAAGGATTTTTTCATCAAGACGTGATACAACTATATCTCCATTTTTATCTTTCAAAAGTTCTCCATTAACAGGAATAGGTTTTCCTTCAATAGAACCCACTCCTATACAATATATTTTAATACCAGCCTCAACAGCAGATTTTGCAGCCTCAATTGCATCCCCTTCATGATCCTCACCATCAGTAATCAGTATTATGGCACGACTTTTTTCACTCTGAGTACTGAAACTTTTTGTTGCAGATAAAATAGCATCAGCCAAAGCCGTTCCTTGTACAGGCACTGACTCATTATTGATTGTATTTAAAAATACCTTTGCCGAAACATAATCTGTCGTAATAGGAAGTTGTACAAATGACTGGCCAGCAAAAACAATTAAACCTATTCTATCACCATGAAGATTATCAACCAATTTAGTAATTGCAAGTTTTGCACGTTCCAGTCTGTTTGGCGAGTAATCTTCTGCAAGCATCGAATTTGAAACATCCAACGCTATCATTACTTCAACACCTTTGCTTTCTCTCTCCTTTAAACGTGCACCTAATTGTGGGCGGGAAAGTCCTATAGAAAAAAATAATAGAGCGATTGAGAACAGAGACATTTTTAACCATCCCCGTCCAGTGGAAACATTGGGCATCAATTTGTCGAGCAACTCGACATTTCCAAATTTCGATATTCTTTTTTTACGGATTTTCAATGACAATCCATAAAAAACAAACAGAAACGGGATGACCAATAATAATAAAAGATATTGAGATTGTGCTAAATGTATCATATTAAGGAATCCTTCTTATTACAAATAATTTAAAAACTAACTCTAACAATAATGCAGCAAGTGCTATCAAAGCGTATCGCATAAACAACTCAGAATATACAGGGAAACTGTCTATCGTCGTCCTATTTTTCTCCATTTGGTTGATTTCACCATAAATCTCCATTAGTTTTGTATTATCGGTTGCCCTGAAATACTTACCACCAGTTTGTGATGCTATCTCTTGAAGGAGTGGTTCATCAATCTGTACTTCCACCTGTCTCACTTCAACGCCCCAGGGTGTCATTACAGGATAAGGTGCTGTGCCCATTGCCCCCACTCCTATTGTATACACCCGAACTCCATAAGTTTTAGCAATTTCCGCAGCCATCAAAGGTGCTACCTCTCCCATATTATTTACACCGTCTGTAAGTAATATTACAACTTTGCTTTTTGCTTTTGAATCCTTCAATCTGGTAACTGCAGTAGCTAATCCGTTTCCAATAGCGGTACCATCTTCAATAAGACCAGTATTCACCTCTTTCATCAAATTAATCAAAGTCACCCTATCTGTTGTAAGAGGAGATTGCGTATAACTCTCACCTGCAAAAACCACAATTCCTATTCTATCCGTAGGTCTAGATGAAATAAACTCAATTGCAATATCTTTTGCAGCACCAATACGGTCGGGATTGAAATCTTTAGCCAACATAGAGGTAGAAACATCCATTGTTAATACTATATCTATACCTTCAGTATCAACCTTTTCAATATTCTCAGATGAACGTGGCCTTGCAATTGCCACTATTATCGCGGATAGGGCAATCACTCTCAGAATAAAAGGTATATGCCTGGCCCACTTTTTTAAATTACCTCCCTTACTTTTCCATGGAGAAACAGTTGAAACAATCATATAAGGAGACGATCCTTTAATCTCCCTCCAAATATAAAGAACAATTAATGGTATAAGAATAAACTCAAGGTAAAGTAAATATGGATATTCAAAAAACATAACTATTCTCCTTTTTTATTTTCAAGTTCTTGCATAAATGTCGCATTAACAAATCTGACAGCAGTTGGTATTGCCTCTTCATTCTCATCACTTGATGCATCATGTTTTGCAAATTTTACATAATCAGCAGTTGAGAAGAGATTTTTTAATTCATCATAAAGTTTGGGCTGTATATTTTTATCAGACAAAGCCAAAAACAATTCGTTTGAAGTTTGCTCCATTGCCGGAATGTCATAGCGTGAAGCAATATATTCACGCAGGACATCAGTTATTAGAGTATAAAAGTGTTTCTGCTTATTATTCTGCCACAATTTCTGTCCTCTTATTTTTTCAAGTTCACGTAAAGCAATAATATGAGGAGGATCCTTAACAATAGGTCTTCCGAAAAATGTCTTATTTTCTTTTCGATACTTGATATATCTTATCAAAATATAAGTCAATATGATTACGATAATCATAAGTCCAAGCCAAGGAAGCAATTCTTTTAATGTTAGAGGA